>JABJAL010000086.1 GCA_018669005.1 Nitrospinaceae bacterium | reverse complement strand
GAACGAGCGTGTCAGTGAGATCACCCCTCCCTTGCTTGAGGAATAGGGTCCGTAGGTCTGGCCGCGGGGGTTCCTGAAGACTGAAAGCGCCATGAGCGAGGCCATATTGACGACCTTGCCGCCCCCCGCTTTTTTCATCTCCTCGCCCGCGCGACGGGTGATGAAGAACAGGCTTTTCAGGTTGAGATCGAGAACGCGATCCCAGTCTGCCTCGGTGACCTCCTCGAGTTTTCTGCGCACGTTGGTGCCCGCGTTGTTGACGAGGATGGTCAGCCCGCCGAGGGCGGCGGCGGCCTCCGAGACCATCCGGTCCACCGAGGCGACATCGGTGACGTCAGCCTCGATGAGGGTGCATTTTCGCCCGAGGGCCTCTATTTCGCGCTGCCCCTCTTCCACCTGGGAAAAATCAATGTCGGCAAGCGCAACATCTGCGCCCGCCTGGGCGAGGCCCGTGGCGAGCGTCAGACCGATGCCCCGGCCCCCGCCGGTGATGAGGGCTTTTTGGCCTGAAAGATCGAAAAGTGGGTGGGACATGGTTTTCTCCCTTGAAGCATTCGATGAGTAATATTTGAGGCCCGATTTTCCTCCCCCGCGCACGCGGGGTCAACGTCGTGAAGTTTAATGCGGGCAATTCTGCCCAGGCGCAGAGCGGCAGGGCCGCTTCGGGATTATTTCGGGGGGGGGTGAGTCTCTTCGTTATTTCCTCGATATGAGGTTGAGGATGACCGTCAAAATGATGCTAATGATGACCGATGTGGCTAGGGGAAAATGAAAGCGCCAGTTTTTCCCGCGCAGGTGAATATCCCCCGGAAGGCGCCCGAGCCAAGGAATTTTGGGGAAGATGATGAGAGCCACGCCGACGGCGGCGATGATGAGCCCAAGGGTTAAAAGGGTTTTGCCAAAGCCTGAGAAGGGGTCGCCGGGTGTCATGGCGTGGTGTTTACTCGTTTTCTCCGACCGGGGGCGCCCCAGCAGGGGGTTCTTCGGTCGGGGACTGCCCGGCGGCGGACCACAGCTCTCCCTGTTGGCCCTGGGGAATTTCCAGACCAAGGAGAGTGAAGGCGGCCGAGGTCGCCCGGCGGCCGCCCCGGGTGCGCTGAACAAATCCCGTGCGCAGCAAGAACGGCTCGACCACATCCACGAGGGTGTCGCTCTCCTCATTCATGGTGGCGGCGATGGCCTCGACCCCCACCGGGCCACCGGTGTACTGCTCGATGATGGTGCGCAGGTATTGGCGGTCGAGCGCATCGAGGCCCATTTCGTCCACGGCCTCCATCGCAAGCGCCTCGCGGGTGGTGCCGAGTGAAATGGCCCCGTCCCGCCGGGCCTGGCTGAAGTCCCGCACCCAGAGAAGGAGGCGGTTCGCCGTGCGGGGGGTGCCCCGGCTTCGGCGGGCCAGCTCGCCAGCTGCCTCTTCCTCGATGGACAGCCCCAGCCGCTCGGCGCTCCGCATGATGATGACTTTGAGTTCGTCATCGGAATAAAAGTCCACGTGGTATACGCGCTCGAAGCGATCTCGCAGCGGGGCGGACAGCGCGCCGGGCCGGGTGGTGGCCCCGACGATGGAAAAACGCTTGAGGTTAATCTTGATGGAGCGTGCCATCGGGCCTTGCTGGGAGATGAAATCGACCTCGAAATCTTCCATGGCGGGGTAGAGATATTCCTCTACGGGGCGCGGCATGCGATGTATCTCGTCGATGAAGAGCACATCGCCCGTTTGGAGGTCGGTGAGGATGCCCACAAGGTCAAAGGGCCGCGAGAGCGAGGGGCCCGAGGTCTTGACGAGACGAGAGCCTGTTTCCTGCGCGATGATGTGAGAAAGAGTGGTCTTGCCCAGCCCGGGGGGGCCGTGAAAAAGAATGTGGCCAACCGATTCGCTCCGCGCGGCGGCGGCTTCAAGGGTGATGCGTAGCTTGGCGACGAGCGCCTGCTGGCCGATGTACTCCTCAAGCCGAGAAGGCCGGAGCGAGGAGAAAACCTGCTCCTCGGCCGAGCTGGTTTCCCTTGCCGATATGCGTCTTTCGATAACCACAACCGCTCCTTTGGCGCCCGAGGGCATCTAGCGCCTGAGGCGAAATACTTCTTCGAGAATATCGTTGATCTCAGCATCCGTGCCCAGCGAAGTTGTTGCGCGGGAGATTAATTCTTCAGCCTCGGCGGTGCGAAGACCAAGCTGGCCAATGAGAATGGCCATGGCTTCGGAGTTTTTAACTGCTTCAACCGGCACGGGCGCATCATCCGCCACACCGGCGGGCAGACCTAACTTAGCCAGTTCGTCGGCGAGCTTGGATATGATCTGCTCGGCTTTTTTCTTGCCGATGCCCTGGAGCTTAGTCAGCGTGCCCATGTCGCGGGCGAGAATCGCCGCTGCGATGCGCTCGGGCGGCAGGCCCATGGCGCGAATTCCGCTTCTGGGGCTCAGGCCGGGCACCTTGATGAAGCGGAGGAAAAAATCACGCTCTGCCACCGTGAGAAATCCCACGAGACGCGGGATGAGCGATTGTCCTGCCGCGACGTTGCCCTCGAGATAGTGATGGGTGTGAAGCTCGACGGGCTCGCGCGCACCCATGAGCGCCTGAAGCTCGGGCATGGCATAGGCGCCCACATGGGCTTCGTAGCACAGGCCCACGCCGGTGCGTACGACAACGCTCTCATCTAGGATTTCCACAAGCTCGCCCGAAATACGCCTGATCATTGTTTCACCCCCTGCGCTGTGCTGGTGCGGCGAAGGGTGCGGTCGATGTAGCAGTAGGCTGCCGCCACGGCATCGGCAAAATCGTTTGGCTCGGGAAGCTCATCGAGGCCAAGTCGTTGCTGCACCATTCGCTGCACCTGTGCCTTAGAGGCCCGGCCTACGCCGACGAGGGATTTTTTTATCTCAGTGGCGCCGTAGCTGTGCACAGAGATGCCCACCTGTGCGGCGGCCAGGAAAATCACCCCGCGGGCATGCCCCATGATGATAGAGGTGCGCGGGTGGTTGTAGTGGGCGTAAAGGTCTTCGACGGACATGACGGCGGGAGATAGGTCCGAGATGACCCGGGAGAGATCGTGGTGCAATTCTCCCAGGCGCTCTTCAAGAGGCGCGCGCTCGTTGCTTCTGAGCACACCACCGTCAACCAGTATCGGCTCCGAGAAGGGGTCCTCCACGGCGAGCACGGCATAACCCGTCACTCCGAGCCCCGGATCAACCCCTAGAATGCGGTAGGTGCCTTCTGTTTCAGGCAATGCGGCCTCGCCTGGGCGGAGGGAGGGGGTGTAAATAATTTAGGCGGAAATTTTTTCCATTTCCTCTTCCGAGATATCGAAATTAGCCCAAACATTTTGCACATCGTCGTTGTCTTCGAGCGCCTCTATCAGGCGCAACATCTGCTCGGCGGGTTTTCCCTCAAGTTGTACCGTAGTCTTGGGCAGCATGGCGAGTTCGGCCGATTCCACGGCGATCTCGTTTTTCTCAAGTGCGGCGCGGACATCTTCATAAGACTCGGGCTCCGAGCGCACTTCGTAGTTGCCATCGGCGGGCTCCATATCCTCGGCCCCTGCTTCAAGAACAACTTCCATGAGGTTGTCCTCGTCCAAACCCTCGCCGAGAATCAGGAAGATGCCTTTTTTCTCGAAATTCCATGCCACCGCATTTGGTTCGGAGAGGTTGCCGCCGCGTTTAGATAGGATGTGTCGCACTTCGGAGCCCGTTCGGTTCCGGTTTTCTGTGAGCACGGGGATAAGTATTGCCACGCCGCCGGGGCCGTAGCCCTCGTATGTGAACTCCTCGTAAATGACACCTTCCATATCGCCCGTCCCCTTAGTGATGGCACGGTTGACGTTGTCCTGCGGCATGTTGGCACCCTTGGCATTCTGGATCGCCATCCGTAGGCGGGGGTTGCCGTCTGGATCGCCGCCGCCCATTTTCGCCGCGACGGTGATTTCACGAATGAGCTTGGTGAAAATCTTGCCCCGCTTGGCGTCCAGGACGCCTTTTTTCCGTTTTATGGTGCTCCACTTTGAATGGCCGGACATGGTGTTTGTTCTCCATGGGGATTAGAGGCCGATTGATGATTCGAACAAATAAGAAAAAAGAACAGTTTGCTAATGCTAGCGTAATTATAGCTTTTTTCTAGCATGTCGCGTAAGGAGAAGTAAAGGAATCGAGAGGGGGGGGTACTTAAGGTGCCATAGATTCAATGGGTTATTAGCATTTGCGCTTCATGTTTATGGACATGGACACGAGGGGGTGGGCGATGCTATTTTTTCAGTTCAATTTTCCCCCTGAAGTCATTGGTTTATTTTAAGAAAGGGAAATCGCCACCCGTGGACCATATCGAGCGGGGAATCCGAACGCTGCAAATTGAATGCGATGCCTTGGCACGCTTGCCCGAGCGCTTGGGAGCGGATTTCGTGCGGGCGGTTGAAAGTATTTTGGATTGCAAAGGAAGAGTTGTTGTAACCGGTATCGGGAAGAGCGGTCTGGTGGGTCAGAAAATAGCGGCGACTCTTTCGAGCATCGGGGCGCCCTCGTTTTTCCTCCATCCTTCCGACGGCGTTCACGGGGACTTGGGTATGGTGACGGGGGCGGATGTCATCCTCGCTCTCTCCTACAGCGGGGAGACCGAAGAGCTTCTTCGCGTCATGCCCGTTTTCGCGCGACTCAATACCCCGGTTATTGCTATTACCGGAGGCAAGGACTCGACGCTTGCCAAGGAGGCCATGGCCTTTCTCGATGTCTCGGTGGCGCAAGAGGCTTGCCCGATGAACCTGACGCCGACTGCGAGCAGTACGGCGACAATGGCGATGGGCGATGCGCTGGCGATGGCGGTACTCGAGGCGAGCGGATTCCGTGAGGAGGATTTTGCGGGATTTCATCCCGGTGGATCGCTGGGAAAGAGCCTCCTAAGGGTCGAAGATCTCATGGTGACGGGAGATGATGTTCCCACCGTGGGTATTGAGGCTCCTTTGAATAATGTGACTAGTGAGATCAGCGCAAAAAACCTCGGCATGACCTGTGTGGTGGATGCCTCAGGAAGTCTTGCCGGAATAATTACGGACGGCGATCTTCGTCGGGGATTGGGGCGGACGAACGGAAATCTTTCGGCAAATGCTGGCGAGCTCATGACGCCCATGCCGGGTACGATTTCGGTTAATTTAATGGCGGCTGCAGCCCTCCAGATAATGGAATCAAAATCCATAACTGCTCTAGTTGTAATGGAGGAAGATGACGCAAAAATACAAGGAATCATTCATCTTCACCATCTCCTTCGTGCGGGTGTGGTTTGAATGCCCCTAAATATCGACAAATTATGGGTTTAAAGTATTGTTAAATTAATGCCGATACCATTTGTCAGGACTAAGGCATCAATTTAGACTGATTTTAGGTTACAGTAGGTAGGTGTTTGCACGAACGACCTTTTGTTATTTGTATTGCTGGAGATTTGACTGTGTTACCTGTGGGCTCCCTCATTTTGCTTGTTGATCCGATAAACAAGTTGCGAATGCAGTCGCGGCTCATCGGATGGGATGAGGGTGGTTGCTTGATGCTTGAGCAGCCCACCCGAGGGGGCTCGGCTGTTCAGCTGACAAAAGATCTTTCGCTTGTTGGCCGTGGAATGTACGAAGGTCGTGTTTGGGGATTCAAGTCCAATGTCCTTCTGCAAACTGTTCAGCCTTTTAGAATATTGTTTCTGGCTTATCCCGAACAGATCGAGCAGATGTCGCTTCGCAAGACCGAGCGAATTCAGGTGAGTCTCGATGTTTTTCTTTCGGCGAGAAAACATGATTTCAAAGACCTGAGTAATAAAAAAGATGCCTCAAAGGGCAACATAAAAAATATCAGCAACACGGGTTGCAGTATTTCTTGTCCGTTTCGGTTTGAAGTGGATATGCCCATATTCGTTTCGTGTGAACTGCCCAACGGCAAGGTCCTAGAGAATGCGATGGGTTTTGTCCGCAACGTGACGCGCGATCAAAACGAGAATGTTTACGGCGTGCAACTTGATGAGAGAAGTGGTTCTTTGGAAGGTATGCGCGAGTTCGTTTTGCTGGCCTCTAAAATTGTTTCAAAGGGCGATTCGGAAAATAATTCCTAGTTTCAATTTCTTTCATCCACTCATTTTTATGTCTGTAATTATCGCCAGCCGCCGGGGGCGAAAATAAGCAGCGACAGGGCCGAGGCGACTACAAGAACCAGCCCCGCCACATATCCGAACTCTGGCCTCACGGCTCCCCTAAGACGCCTTCCAATTAAAAATCCGGCCAGGGCGGGAACTACCGCTAATAATGACCGCGCGGCCGTGAGCGGGAGAAAATTTCCTGTCCCGCTCAGCATAGCCACTTGAACGGCCGCAAAAGCCAGCGCCGAAATATACATCATTCTTGCCAGGCGCGAGCGATTTATCTGAAGGCTGTCGAGGTAAATTACACTGAGTGGCCCTCCCGCGTAGGCCAGCCCGCTTAGCCAGCCAGCGATTAATCCGGCCAGATAGGCGAAAAAAGTTTCGTCGCGCTGATCGAATTCGATGCGAAAATTGGAGAAGCTGTAGGCTGCGGTGATGAGAACGAATATACCCAGTCCCCATTTGAGGATGATGGGAGGCGTCGTTACAAGCATGAAAACCCCGGCAGCAACCCCTACTCCACCGGCGCCGATGAAGGGCATCAGACGTTTGAAGAGCTCGGGTGGTATTTTTTGGCTCGTGACTTTTGCCGATGCGATGGCGAGATTGGGAAGCGAGATGAGAATTACCGAATCGCGCACACCGAGCAGGGCCCCTAACGCCGGGGCGGCGAGCAGGCCGAAATCAAACCCGACAGATCCCTCAAGGAGGGCCGCAGCGAATATGATGAGCGTTTGTTCCCAGGATGGCCACATTTAGCGCATACTCACATATTGGCGGGCAGTGCCTTAGAGTTTGAAGAGCTTTTGCGCATTGAGGTGCGTGATGTTCGCATACTCTTCCTCGCTGAGACCGGCGGACTCAAGCGTTTGCACAATCTGCGTGTCCGTCATGTCGTAGGGCAGGTCTGTTCCTAGCATGATGCGTTCGCTTCCCATCAGGTCTACCAAAAATCTTACAATGGGCGGATGGAATACCAGGGAGTCGAAATAAAAGTGCTCGCGCATATATTCTATGGGCGAGCGTTTGATGTCCTGGCACTCGGGGCGAACTTCCCAGCCGTGCATAAAGCGACCAATCAGGTAGGGTGCTGTGCCCCCGCCGTGGAGAAAGATGAACTCGAGATCTGGGAAGCGGTCGAAAACCCCAGAGAAAATCAGCCGGGCGATCGAGTTGGCGCTCTCGGTGGTGAACCCGATAAAGTTAAATAGATGATAGTCACGCATTTCGTTCATCGCCGCTGGGTTGGCCGGGTGGACGATGATGGGGACTTTGAGGGCGGCTGCAGCCTCGTAGATGGGGTAGAAGCTTTCATCGTCCATGTATCGGCCGTTGACGTTCGTGCCCATGAAGCCGCCTTTGAGGCCCAGCTTGGTTACTGCGCGTTCGAGTTCTTTGACGGATCTCTCGGCATCCTGCGCGGGCAGGGTGGCCATGCCGGAGAATTTCTCGGGCATGGCTTTGATGATCTGTGCATATCCATCGTTAGCGGTCTGGGAAAGCTCCTCGGCGAGTTGTGGGTCTGCCCAATAGACACCGGGACGCGAGGAAAAAGAGAGGATATTCATGTCGAGCCCCATTTCTTTCATCGTCCCAAGGCGCACGTCGGTATTTGTGAAAGGGGTGAGGGGGGGTTGGCGAACGCCTTTCAGGGTGCAGTGCTTCTCACCTTCATCGTCGGTGTGAACCGTAACTCCGTACTTGGGTCCCTCTTTCTCCATAAGATCAACGTAATCATCGGGAAAAATATGGCAATGAACATCTATGTGCATGTGAGCCCCCTGGTGGTTTTTTTTGTCTAGGCGATAGTTAGCACCGCATAGCCGGAAGTGTCAATTCATGGTGTGCGCGGTTGGGCGCGGTTGGGCGCGGTTGGGCGCGGTTGGGCGCGGTTGGGCGCGGTTGGGCGCGGTTGGGGCTTTTGCTATTTCGCCTGCCAATAAACTGCGATAATAGTATTGTCATTTCCAGATGTGGCTTACCTCTAGGAAAGGGTGGCGGCAATAGGAGAGGCCAAAATGAGTGCCTGTGCTCACCAGTGGATGTATTTTCCGCTGGTTTTATTTCCGATCATTCGTAATAATATGAAAAGCAGATGCTGTTTTGTCTCCTATGGGCCCCGATTGGTCTGATTCGAAGTATTTCCCGGTTTCGAATGTACTGGGAGGTTTTGTGGTGGAGCAGTATAATTTTGAAGTCATAGGTAAAAAAAAGCCTAGCCTGCAGATGCGGATTTTGTTTCAAGTTCTTCGCTATCTGCTGGTCGGGGTATTTTTATACGTTACCTACTTAGGGTTCTCTCTCCGGCAATTTCCTGTGCCGACAAAAGCCCCTGCTCCGTCTGTTTCCGAGCAGCCAGCCCCCACAAAAAAATAATGTTTTGCCCACGTTTTCGAAATTTTGCCGTATCAGCGAGTCAAGCGCGCTTATGGGGCGAATCGGTTTTGGAATAGTCTAGATTCAATACAAATTTCAAAAAGAAATGTTAGTTAAAAATAGAATTAGCCAGGCTAGTTTTCCTTGTCCAGCAGATTTTCGAGATCGTCCAGGCTGAACGATTCGGTGTCGTTGCCCTCGGTTTCAGGGTTGAGTTTGAACTCTTGCTCAAGAGGCACTTCTGGGCCATTGGCGGGCGAAATATCGCCGATGCTGAAAGAGGTTTCAGGTGCGGATCCGGCGGATGAGCTTGAGAGCGATTCCTCATCGAGAGATGTGCTGGCGGGGGGCTTGATTTTCTTCTCTTTGCCTACCTTGAATTTCGACATAGAGAGCGCATCTTCTTTTTGCGCCATGATGGATTTTTTGTCAGAGGGGTCGAAGTCAAAAGTATTGAGGTCCTGAAGGTTGTCGGATTCTTCCATAAACGACTGGGTGTCGATATCGGGGTCGGGTAGTTCGATGACAGGTTTTTCCGGCTCCTCGGGGTCGTCGAGTTCGAGGACTTCATCCTCGAGCATTAATTCGACCGCCTCGCTCTCCTCGGGCGGGGTAGGGATACTCGGCTTAGGCGTGGGTGGCTGAACTGAGGGCGGTACCGGAGACCCAAGAGCGGGCACGGGTGGTGCTGGCGGCTCGGGGGCCAGAGCCGGTTCTTTTGTCGCTCTTTGGCCAAGCTGTACGAGCATGGCTGCGGCTAGTGCCTCTTCTCCCGTCTCGCGTGAAAAGGTTTTGTATTGGCCCAGGAAGTCGGCGATCTCGAAATAGGGCCCTCCCGCGAGAAAAAACATGTCGGTTGAATTCCCCAAAAGCCCTACCAGCGCGTTTAAAAACCCAGGATGCAAAAAGTCTTTTGTCGAATTTTCAAAGTCGAATTTGTCGGGTGGTGTTTCCTGGCCAGTGATTCTTAGGCCTGACACCTCAACAAGAGAAGATAAGCTTTGCTTCAACATTTCTTTCACAAGAGTGGCAAGGAAGTGTTTACGGGTTTCGAGCTCCGTATATCTTTCTGTGTTTCGACTGGTTGCCGTTCCCATCATTGAGCTTTCGTCGTGAAGGCTTTTCATCTGCTGTATCGATTTTCGAAGATAATTCAGAAAAACATCCGTTGCGGCCACTGACGTATTGTTCGAAGTCAGGAGGAAGGCGGCGCAGTTCTGCCCCCAGGGGTCCTGACATCGTATAGCGCCGCCGCCTCTGATGAAGTGCATCAGCTGGTCCAGCGCGGCGGGAAGCTCTTTGCTGAGAAGCGGCACGGTCGGTTTCTTCAACACGGGATTCGGTGCGGATGGTTTTGATCCGCCATTGCTGTGCCCGCCGTTGGTGTGCTCGCCATTAGAGTGGGGTTTGGTGAAAACGGGTTGAGGAACATCTAAATCTAAATCGCCCTCAGTTGCCTTTAGGAACTCAGGTTTGGGGTTGTCCTTGGCAGCTTGTTTTTGGAAATCGAGTGGCGCTCTTCCTGGAATACGCTTGCCGCCCAAAAGAAAAATTTGCTCATCCTGAAGCGCCTCATCCACTTTGCCCGGTAGAGTGTCTCCTGCATCAGGCGAGGTAGGAGGCGTTGGCGGATTACTGAGAAGCCGTGGCTTCTCGTCGATATCCATGGCGCTTTCGGTAGGCGGCGCAGGGGCGTCGTTTTTTCTTAGAAGCGATATTTCATCTAGTTCGTTGATCGGCTCAAGGGCCTTGTGCGCTTCAGGTCCCTCCGGCATATCTCCGCCAAGGGGTGATGTTGAAATACGATAGGGGAGATGATCTTGTTGCTCGTCGTCTTGGCGTGGGGGAGAAAAGTGTTTTTGGCGCAACTCCCGCTCGGCATCCTTGAGAATTTGAATGCTCTTTTCGATGTCTGCCCGGGCCACCTCTCGCTCTTCAATTTGCTCATTAAGAAGCGCGAGTAATTCGTCCCAGGATTCCGGGGAAGGCTGGTTCAATGCCGGGTTCCTTTCTGTAACGGAAAATGCCTCGGGCCCTCCTGAGGCCAGCCAATCTTCCAAACACCTTAAGATGCATACCGGTCATATGTAAAATACTGCACTGGATAGAATTTACCCTATTAGCACAAGCAAAATCAAGGATTTGCAGGTTGAATTTTCCAATGACTCGGGGGGAGGCAAGGATATCTTGCGGTCTCGGTGAAGTCGTGCGAATTTGAGACCTGAACTTTCCTCGAATCGTCCCGAGACAGATTGGAGTCCTGTGGCCAAGAAAGCGAAACAGATATATCTCATAGACGGTACCGGCTATATGTTCAGAGCCTACTACGCCATGATGCGCCAGCGGCTCTCAAACTCTCGAAAGTTGCCAACCGGGGGAATCATGGCCTTCTCCCGAATGATGCTCGGTGTTCTTCGCAACAAAGCGCCCGAATACGCCGCCGTTGCCTTCGATCGGCCAGAGCCTACCTTCCGCCACCAGATGTACGATGCCTACAAGTCCAACCGAGATGCACCGCCCGAGGACATGATTGCCCAGATACCCTATATGAAGCGCGTCGTGGAGGTTATGCGCATCCCGATTCTCTCCCAGGCGGGGGCCGAGGCGGACGATTTGATTGGCTCGCTCGCGACTCGGTCAGTTGCTAAGGGCTTCGAAGTTGTACTCGTGACAGCCGACAAAGATTTTTCTCAGCTTGTAGGCGAGAAAGTGCGTATATGGGATCCCATGAAGGACGAGGATATCGGCCCTGCCGAGGTCGAGGCACGCTGGGGGGTGCCCCCTGAAAAATTTGTAGAAATACAGGCACTCATGGGAGATTCTTCGGACAATATTCCTGGTGTGCCGGGCATCGGCGAGAAAACTGCCGTCGCTCTAATCAAGGAGTTCGGCGGGCTCGAGGAAGTGCTCACCGCAGGGGATAAGATCAAACGGCCTAAGCAGCGCCAATCCATCGAAGACAACGCCGATCTCGCCCGCCTCTCTTTCGAGTTGGCTACCCTTAAATGCGATTTTGAAGTGAATGAAGATATCGAAAGCTATCGCTTGGGGGATGCCGACATTCCTGCGGCGGAAAAACTTTTTGTCGAGGAACTTGAGATCAAGGGCATTGTAGACCAGCTTCCGGGTTATGTGGGGGGTGATAGCGGAGAAGTTTCTGCTCCCTCTGGCGCGACGCCGATGGAGGAAGCCAATGCTCGCGACTACCACACCGTCAGGACCGAAAAAGAACTTGGTAAAATGATTCGTGAGCTGACGAAAACGGGTCGCTTTGCCTTCGACCTTGAGACCACCTCGCTCGATGCGAGGGCGGCGAAAATCGTGGGCCTAAGTTTTTCGGCCAAGGCAGGCCGGGCGTTTTATGTTCCCGTGGGGCACGACACCCTCGATTCTGGAGAGCAGTTGCCGCTCGATGGTGTTTTAGAGGCGGTGCGCCCTCTTATCGAGGGAGATAAATGCGTCAAAATTGCGCAGAACATAAAATACGACATGACAGTTCTCTCGGGAGCGGGGATGTCGATTGGTGGGAATATTTTCGACACCATGGTTGCCTCTTACTTGATCCATTCGGGACGTATGAGCCACGGTCTGGATAACTTGGCGCTAGAATACCTGGAACTGGTGACGATCAAGTTCTCTGATCTATGCGGAAAAGGGGCAAAGCAGATACTGTTCTCCTCGGTACCTGTAGATGATGCCACCGTCTATGCCTGTCAGGACGCGGATTTTACTTTCAGGCTCTCCGAAAAAATGATCCCTGAACTGAGAGATCACGGGCTTCAAGATTTGTTTGATAACCTTGAAATACCGTTGCTTCGCGTGTTGTTCGGGATGGAGGACGATGGTATTCGCCTTGACGGTAAATTTCTCCAAGGAATGGGCAAGGAGATCGAAGCACGGCTTGAATTGATTCGGGCTCATATCCATGAAATGGCGGGAGAGGAGTTTAATATCAACTCGCCCAAGCAGCTTCGTGTAATTCTGTTCGAGAAGCTGAACCTGCCGGTGCTCAAAAAAACCAAAACGGGCCCATCCACCGACATCGACACGATGGAGCGCCTAGCCGGAAGCCATCCGCTGCCTGAAGAGATTCTGAATTACCGTCAGCTCTCAAAACTCAAGAGCACCTATATCGATACGCTGCCTAATCTCGTGAATAAAAAGACCGGTCGCATTCACGCGAAATTCAACCAGACAGTCGCCGCGACGGGCCGGTTGAGCAGCTCGGACCCAAATCTCCAGAATATACCGATACGCACCGAGCTCGGTCGTGAAATTCGCCGCGCGTTTTTGCCCGAAAAGGGTTGGAAGCTCCTTTCTGCCGACTACAGCCAGATAGAGCTTCGCGTGCTCGCCCACTTTACCGAAGACCCTAGCCTCGTCGCCGCTTTCGAGAAAGGCGAGGACATCCACGCGACCACGGCTTCTGCTGTATACGGAGTCGAGGTGAAAGATGTGGACGACGAAATGCGTCGCGTCGCGAAGGCCGTTAATTTCGGAATCGTTTACGGGCAGGGTGCATTTGGGCTTTCTCGTACGCTCGGTATACCGCAGGGCGAGGCCAAATCGTTCATCGATACTTACTTCGAGCGTTTCGCTAATGTGCCTGCCTTCGTTCAGCAGGTCATCGCCGAGGGCCGAGCGCGCGGCTATGTCACCACGCTGTTTGATCGTCGGCGCTATCTGCCCGATTTGAATAGCCGAAACAGAAACCTACAAAACGCCGCCGAGCGAACGGCGGGTAATTCGGTCATACAGGGAAGCGCCGCCGATATCATCAAGCGTGCGATGATCGCGATCTCGGGGCGTCTTCGAGATGAAAAGAAAAAAACCCGAATGCTTGTGCAGGTGCACGATGAGCTTCTGTTCGAGGTGCCGCCAAAGGAGATGAAAGCGGTTGAAAAACTTGTTGCCGAGGAGATGGAGGGCGCCGTCCAGCTCAAAGTGCCCCTTGCCGTCGAGTCGAGCTCAGGAGACAACTGGGGCGAGGTGCACTGAGTCGCTCTCGTTTACAACCGTTGAGTGACCCCCTAGAATTGCCGCGGATTCAACCGGTGATGTCTGGCGGTTGTTATATTCATATGAACATTGAATTAAAGAGTGAAATAATCCATGTCGAACCTTTACGCCATCGGCGACATACACGGCCAGCGCGGGATGCTGGACATGCTGATCGAAAAAGTGCCTCTTGAGAAAGACGATGAGATCGTCTTCATCGGTGACTACATCGACCGGGGGCCCGATTCGCGCGGGGTGGTGGATGCCGTTCTAGAATTCAAGCTCAACTATCCGAACACGACATGCCTTCGCGGGAATCATGAAGACATGTTTCTCGACTACATCAAGGATGAAAAAAAATATCCAAAGGGAATTTTTACGATGAATGGGGGGATAGAAACCCTCCATAGCTACGGCATCGACCCGCGTGTGGGCCCGCCCAAGGTGCCGCCGCTTCATATGGATTTTTTCGAGTCCCTTGGCTATCGCCATGAGTCCGGCGGTTTTCTTTTTGTTCACGCAGGGGTGCAGCCCGGTGTTCCGCTCGATGCGCAGGTGGATAAGGATCTGATCTGGATTCGAGATGAATTCATTCATTCGGACGAGGATTTTGGAAAGCCTATAGTCTTTGGCCACACTCCCATGCCTGGGGTGATGGACGAACTTCCGTTTAAATTGGGAATCGACACGGGAGCCGCCTATGGTGGATGGCTCACCTGCGTCCAGCTTGAGTACGACCGGCTCGTTGAATCCTGGCAGGTGCACACGAGTGAAGTAATGGCATGACCCCATCTCTTTTTCCTGCCCGCCGTATGGTTGTTTGATTGTGACCCGTAAACCCGCATCGAATATCACGGACAAGGAAATTCTCGACCTTTTGGGCCGCGAGAATCGTGCCATGGCGCTTCGCGATATGATCAGATCCCTTGAGGTGCCCGCCGATGATCGTCCGGCCTTTCGAAAACGGGTGCGAGCGCTTTCGGGCGATGGTGTCCTTATTCGAGTTCATGCGAAATTTGCCCTACCAAGTAGCCTTTCGATCTTGGTAGGCGTCTTTCGCGGTCATAGGGAGGGCTACGGTTTCGTCATTGCCGATGATGAGCCGGGGGCCGGAAAGCCTGGGGCTGATGTTTTCATCAAGCGGCTGCGCACGAGAGGCGCGATGGATGGTGATCGCGTCGCGGCCCGTGTGGAGCATACCCACCCGGATGGCCGCCGCGACGGCAGCGTTGTAGATGTCATCGAGCATGCGCACAAAACCCTCGTTGGCCGCCTCGTCACCGACAGAAGACGGGCATGGGTTGAGCCGCAGGACAAGCGAATCGGCGACATCATTCAGGTAGCAGCTTCCAAGCGTGGTGGCGCGCGAAATGGCGAGTGGGTGGAGGTCGAGATCGAAACCTATCCCGGTGTTCGGGAGGATGCGCGGGGGGTGATCACCCGGGCTTTTGGCTACCCGGACGATCCGGCTGTCGAGCAAGAAATGATCATCGCCAAGTGGGGTATCCGCGAGGATTTTCAACCTGCTGCGATAAAGGAAGCCGAGGGACTAAAACCGCCGGGCGAGGACGAGCCCTTCCCGAGGGGAGTCGCCGATCTACGCGAACTTGAAACATTTACCATCGACCCAAGAACCGCACGCGATCATGATGATGCGCTTTCCATCGAAGCTCTGGCGGACGGTGGTCGTCGGCTCGGTGTTCATATTGCGGATGTGAGTCACTACGTTCGAGCGGGCCATGAGACCGATAAAGAGGCTGCCCTGCGCGGCAACAGCGTCTACTTCCCTGATCGGGCGATTCCGATGCTACCCCCATGTCTTTCGGGTGATGTGTGCTCCCTAAGGGAGGGAGAGGTGCGAAGGGTGTTGTCGGCTTTTCTGGACTTCGACGACAAGGGTCGCCAGGTGGACTTTCGGCTAACGGTGGCGCGTATTCGCTCAAGCGCCCAGCTTACCTATGCCGGTGCGGGCGCCGTGCTTGAAGGAGAAGAGATTCTCGAGCGAGAAGAATATGAAAAGGCGCTGTCATTTCGCGGCCCGTTGGCAGAGCTTGCGGCCCTCGCTGGCCAGCTTCGAGCTCGCCGCATGACTGAGGGAAGCCTCGATTTTGATCTGCCCGAGCCCATTGTTCACTTGAACGAGAAGGGACATCCCACCGCGATTGAGCGCTCGCCCCGAAACGAGGCGCACCGCCTGGTTGAAGAATGCATGTTGGCGGCGAACCGTGCCGTGGCGAAAATGCTTGAGGATGCCGAAGGCGCCGCCGTTTACAGGGTCCACGCCCCGCCGGATGAGGAGTCGATAGAGCTCTTGAGAAGAACGCTTGCCCGTCTGGGTCTGCCCGATCTCTCGTCTGAGGAGTTGATGAAAGGCACTGGACTCCAGGCCGTCATCGACGCGGCGGCGGGCAAGGACATCGAGCGATATGTGAACATGCTGGTGCTCCGGAGCATGAGGCTCGCCTGTTATGAACCCGACCCAGGGATTCACTTCGGGCTTGGCTTTGAGCCTTATACCCACTTCACCTCGCCGATTCGGCGCTATGCAGATTTGCTTGTGCACAGGCGGCTCAAGCGGCTTATGCGAGGTGATCGTCGCAAGCCTAACCATAAAAATCTTGCCTCGATTTGCGCTGAAATCTCCGAGCGCGGGCGGCAGGCCGAATTGGCCGAACGCGAGATGAAGAGTTTTCTAAAAGCGCTTTTCATGCGGGACTATATTGACCAGCGTTGCACGGGCCATGTTTCGGGAGTGACAGGTTTTGGGGTGTTTGTGGAGCTTGATGAGAATTTTGTCGAGGGAATGATTCCGCTTGAATCGATGACCGACGATTATTATATCCATTTACCAGAGGAGCACTCCGTCCTCGGTGAGCGAACGGGCAGGCGTCTTCGCCTGGGCGATCCGGTGACGGTGCGCGTTGTGGCCTCGGATCTGGCTCGCCGCGAGGTGACGTTTCAGCTTCTGGCGGGAGGCGGGCACGGAGTCCCAGAGGGGGCAACCAGCGCTCGCCGGAGCGCTCGCACCGCTGGTCGAAAACGGCCCCAGCGTGTTGCTGATGCCCGTGGCAGCACTATCCGCGCCGGAAGCGGTCCCAAGCGGAAAACCAAATCTCCCCGGAAGAAAAGTCTCCGAAAAAAGGGGGACAGGAGGCATTAGTCGTCCTGGAAGTAAGGCTGCCAGGTGAATATTCAAGGGTGGCGATTTTTGGGAAGATGCCCTATATTCCTTTTCGACAGAGACGAGGGAGCCGGTCCGCCGGTCTCCCTCGTTTGTTTCTGGGATGCGGGCTGATTTTAGATATTTGCGTTTCGGACCGATAATGGTTCTTGTCGAGCAGATATCAAATTTCGAGGCGAAGGGGTGGCTCTCATGGCGGACGGGATCAAGATAATTGCCGATAACCGCCGCGCGCGGGCCGATTATTTAATCGAGGAGACCTTTGAGGCCGGAATCGCCCTGACGGGAACCGAGGTGAAAGCCCTCCGCGAGGGGCGGGCGAATCTCAAGGAGAGTTATGGCGATGTTATCGGTGGGGAGGTTTGGCTGGTCGGCTGTCACATCAGCCCCTATGCCAACGGAAATATCAATAATCATGAGCCCACCCGGCGGCGAAAACTCCTTATGCATCGGTATGAGATAAATCGCCTGTTTGGCAAGACGCAAGAACGCGGCCTAACCATCGTGCCAATGAAAATGTATTTTAAAAGAGGACGGGCGAAGCTCGAACTTGGCCTCGGGCGCGGAAAAAAACACGGCGACCGGCGTCAGGAGCTAAAAGAGCGCACCGTTAATCGCGAGGTACAGCGCGAACTCGTACTCCGAAATAGGGATAGAGATTAAACGACATCAGCGATAAGATTTGAAACTGAATATCGCTGTATCCGCATATGAATTTTAACACCCCCTTGGCGGCCCGGATCGCTTCGCCGGAGGGTGTGCACATCTTTTGGGGGCGATCTGGTTTCGACGGGAGGGACTGACGACTGAGTTGCGCGTCGGGGACGCCACTTGGCCCCGTTAACAATGTGGCAAAACACACCAGCCGACACTGAGCTGGCTCTCGCTGCTTAAACGCTAGCGAGCGTCTCGCCTCTCCTTGTTCGCAGGAGGGGGTCGAGATGCCATTAAGCGGACTAGCCCTCGAACTCTTCGGTCCGTAGGGGGCGTGGGCGAAATTTAATCGGACTAGCCCGGAGAAGAGCCTCGCCGGTGGGCGCGAGCCCGGGCGAAACTTAAACCGCCGGACACACGCGTAGACGCTCAAGTTTGAAGCCTTTCGGACGCGGGTTCGATTCCCGCCGCCTCCACCATTAATTCTTTATTTTTCAACTACTTGCGGTTCGACTTCCCCCACTCTTGGGGGAAGTGCCACTATAGTGCCGTGACCATCGAGAAGTTTGACTGCGTCTCGCCTAGCGTCAGGGCTTAGGTGCGCATAGCGCATCGTCATCTGGATGTCCGCGTGCCCCAGGAGTTCCTGCACGGCGTTTAGAGGTGCTCCCCTCATCACCAAGTGCGATGCAAAGGTGTGACGGAGCACGTGCCAGCCCGTTCGCCTAATCCCTGCCCTCCTGCAAGCTCTCCACACGGGCCTTTTTACATGACCCCTCGGTTTTATATTGCAAGACGTTACTTTTCAGCGTCCTGATGAAGTATTCCCCGCCTCGCCATTCGGACGCGGATTATCGTTTTAACATACGCATCTTCTTCCCCATCCAACTTGGTCTTTTATTATTGGCAATCAAACGCTGCTTTCGGGGGTAAAAATTATTTCAAATCTATGGGTATCCAGCGTGGCCGCTAAAGCCTCGGTAAAAAAAACGGATCCCCCGCTGGTACAAGTCGATGCGACTCTACGAGGTAACTAACGGATCCCTTGTACTCAGGAACAAAAGCCTCAGGATGCCCCCCCCGGATATGACGGGCGAAATGGTGCATCTATATAGATGTAAGCTCGCCTCGTACAAACACAAGAAAAATTCGGAACCCCCAAGAAAAACCGATCCCCTGCGATCCGATCTTTCTTCGACTGACTCCAGGGATCAGAGCGAATGAGAAAGTCGCTCCTGGGATCTAAAAACGCGTCTGAGAGGGTCGTATGAGGTCGGTGCGGGTGTATGTTGCAAGGCAGAGGATTGTCCATATCCTCTTACTCCGGTCCTACGTAGTTTGCTTAGGAATTCGCCATGGACAGGTATTTCTTTTCTTCCTGTCGGTTAAAAGCATCTTTTTGCCCCCCCATCCAAAAAAGTAATAGTTTAACTCACTTATTATCAACATGTTGTAGCCGTATATTTCGTAATATTAACTATTGATAAAAAAATAAAGTTGCACAAGTGGAGGATCAAGGCAATATTAGGATAATAACATCATAATCTCTTGTAATATTTTAATTTTGCTACCAAACCATAGCACCTAATTTTTTCGTGTTTTTGGGTGGTGCTCTTACCCCTCAGAGTGAGGTGTTTCAATGAACTTTATTTTTGACGATGCACTTTCAGAAGAGGTGGTTGAACAAGAATTTCGCCAGAGAGTTCAGACGGGAGACTTGAGTATGGTTAAGTCTTTCCGAGATAAGGCGGATGATATCTACGAAAATGCACCGCTCCGCAAACGTGGGGCGGCTTTTTCGTCCTTGTACCGAAAATTTATCTGGACTCTTGGATATCCGGAGCGGGTAAGTGAAATATTTGAGGAGGTAGACAAAGAAGCCCGTCTTCCATCCGTATGTATTTTGACCCGAGTAATGCGGCGCGATGAAGAGGGCGCTCAACTTAGTGAAGACGGGATGCAACTTGGAATTCAAATCCGAAGCGATTCGCTACTGGACGTAGAACGGTGCCGGTATCTACTTCGGCATGAACTGACCCATATTCTCGACATTCTAGACCCTGCCTTTGGATACGACACCACACGCCCCCTCTCTGAAGTTTCTCCTTCCGAGGAATCCCTTTTCCGTGATCGGTACCGCACGCTGTGGGATCTCTCTGTAGATGGAAGGCTCGAGAGCAAGTGGCATCTTCCTCAAGGTCTAAAGGAGCAGCGGGCCGGTGAATTCAAATCCCTCTTTTCAAACCTGGGTACCGAGGCGGCTGATCGGGTTATTGAAATCTTGTGGGGCGGATACCGGCTTTCTAGCGGGGAACTTCGTCAGATGGTCACGGGTGCTGTCTCGTTATGCGCCATTTTAAACATTGCCGCTGATATTTCCGATGAGGTTGAACTCCATCGCACGTATGGGCCCGGTTCTTCGTGCCCGCTTTGCCAGTTTCCGACACACGAATGGGCCGAAACGGGAGATGAACTCTCTCAAGTCATTAATGAAGAATATCCTGACTGGGAGCCCAAGCAGGGTATCTGCTCACAATGCGCCAACCGTTATTTGTTCACGGCGGCGTTTTCAACAAATTCATCCGGAACTCCAAATCAAATAATCGCTCGCACTTCTAATTCGTTTTCTGGCTCTAGCATGGAGGATATTTAATATGAAATTATCCAGACGCCAGTTTCTCGCCGCCAGTGGTACCGGGCTTATCGCCTGGAGCGGTAAGGGCCTCGCACTATCGGCCTTGAGTCCCAACGGGGAGATGGGAAACCCGCTTACGAACTACCCGAATCGCGGATGGGAGAAGGTTTATCGCGACCAGTACAAGGTGGATGGCTCCTTTACCTGGGTTTGCTCGCCGAACTGCACCCATGAATGCCGCCTCAAGGCTTTCACCCGCAACGGCGTAGTTCTGCGAACAGAGCAGAACTACGACAAGCACCGCATCACCGACCTCTATGGCGTCAAAGCTTCTCATCATTGGAACCCCCGGGGATGCCCCAACGGATTTACCTTCCAGCGGCGCATGTACGGGCCCTATCGTCTTCGCTACCCGATGGTTCGTCGCGGGTGGAAAAAGTGGGCCGACGACGGTTTCCCGGAACTCAACGATGAGAACAAAAAGAAATATAAGTTCGACTCAAGAGGCACAGATACGTTTGTCCGCATGAAATGGGACGATGCTTATACATATGCATCAAAAGGATTCATCAAAATTGCGAAAACCTACAGCGGAGAGCAGGGTAAAAAACGTCTTCTCGACCAAGGCTACGATCCCGCGACGCTGACCCACTGGAACGGGGCTGGCACGCGCACCATGAAATTCCGGGGCGGCATGGGGCTTCTTGGTGTTATCGGTAAGTACGGAATGTACCGGTTTGCCAACACGATGTCTCTACTCGACACCCATGTCCGTGGCGTAAGCCCAAAGAAAGCTCGTGGCGGGCGCGCTTGGTCGAACTATACCTGGCATGGCGACCAGGCGCCGGGGCACCCTTTCGTTCACGGTCTTCAGGCATCGGATTGCGATTTCAACGACCTGAGAAACTCGAAGCTTCATATCCACATGGGAAAAAACCTTGTCGAGAATAAGCGACCCGACTCACACTTTTTCATGGAGTCAATGGAGCGGGGAGCGAAGATAATCGTTGTTGCACCCGAATACAGCCCGCCGGCCACCAAGGCGGATTATTGGATTCCCATCCGTCCGCAGACTGATACAGCCCTTCTCCTTGGTGTGACGAAAATTCTCATCGACCGGGGTTGGTATGACGCGAAATTCGTCAAAGAATTCACTGATTTCCCGCTTCTCGTCCGCACGGATAACCTGCGCCGGTTGCGGCCAGAGGATATTATTCCCGGCTACGAGAATTTTGATATTTCAGGTGGACCCTCATTCCAAATCCATGGCCTCACTCCGAAAATGCGGAAGGCCGTGGGCGACTTCATGGTTTGGGATAAAGGCAAGAATCAGGCCGTTCCCATCTCCCGCGATGACGTAGGCCGCCACCTGGGTGAAAAGAATCTCGACCCGGCTCTCGAAGGGAAGTTTACCGTCAAACTGGTAAGCGGCCAGGAAATCGAGGTGATGCCGGTTTTCGAAATGTATAAATCTCACCATCTCAAGGACTACGATCTCGACACCGTCCATGAAATTACCCAATCCCCCAAAGAGCTCATTGAGCAGTTTGCCAAGGATGTGTCTACGATCAAGCCTGCCGCCCTGCACGTAGGCGAAGGCGTCAACCATTGGTTCCACGCGACCATGACCAACCGGGCTCAATATCTTCCCATGTCGCTGACGGGGAACATTGGCCGGCCGGGTGCGGGCTGCCATACGTGGGCAGGAAACTATAAGGCAGCTCTGTTCCAGGGTTCAAAATGGACCGGACCCGGGTTTAAGGGCTGGATTGCGGAGGACCCCTTCAATCCCAACCTTGACCCGACGGTGGACGGAAAAGATATCAAGGTGCGGGGCACCATTAAGGATGAAGAGCCCGCCTACTGGAACTATGGCGATAAGCCGCTTGTCGTGGATACTCCGAAATTCGGGCGCAAGGTCTTCACCGGCAAAACCCATATGCCCTCTCCAACGAAGTCTCTTTGGTTTTCGAACGTGAACATCTTCAACAACGCCAAATGGCTCTACGAGATGATCAAAAACGTGAACCCCAAAATTGAGATGATCATTTGCTCAGAGATCGAATTAACTTCCACGGCTGAATACTCGGACATTCTCCTTCCGGCGAACACCTGGATGGAGTTCGAGCAGCCTGAGATTACAGCATCGTGCTCGAATCCCTTCCTTCAAATTTGGAAGGGGGGCGTGAAGCCCATCTACGATACCAAGGACGATGTTCTCATCATGGCCGAGATGGCCAAAAAAATGGGTGAGCTTCTCAAAGACAAACGATTTGAGGATTATTGGAAATTTGCCCTGGACAAAAAAGCCGAGGTTTATATCCAGCGTCTGCTGGATTCCTCAACTCCGACGCGGGGATACAAATACGACGACATCATGGCGGGCAAATACGGAGAATCCGGCACCGCTCTGATGCTCTTCCGCTCATATCCGCGTATTCCCTTCCTTGAGCAGATTGAAGATTCAGTTCCCTTCTATTCTCCGACCGGAAGGCTTCAGGCCTATAACGATGAGCCCGAGGTCATCGAGTACGGGGAGAACCTCATCGTCCAGCGCGAGGGCCCCGAGGGAACGCCCTATCTGCCAAACGTCATCATCAGCTCTAGCCCCTACATCCGGCCCGAGGACTACGGCATTCCGCAAAGTCATATGGGCTGGGACGAGCGTCAGGTCCGCAACATCAAGCTTCCCTGGAAGGAAGCCAAAGATACGAAGAACCCGTTGTGGGAGGCTGGTTACCGGTTCTTCTGCCTCACCCCGAAGAGTCGTCATACAACCCACTCATCGTGGCAGGTGACCGACTGGAACTTCATCTGGTCGACCAGCTTCGGCGACCCCTATCGCATGGACCGCCGCCAGCCCGGGGTTGGCGAGAACCAGGTACAGATGAATCCTGAGGCCGCCAAGGACCAGGGCTTCAACGAAGGCGATTATGTCTACGTGGACGCCAACCCGGCGGATCGGCCCTACATTGGCTGGAAGCCGAATGATCCGTTCTACAAGGTGTCGCGTTTGATGCTGCGGTTGAAATTCAACCCGGCCTACCCCTACGACGTGGTGATGATTAAGCACGGCGCCTGGGGCGCCACAGAAAAGAGCGTCAAAGGCCACGAGACAAGAAAAGACGGCCGTGCCGTATCCGCTGACACGGGCTACCAGGCGAGCTATCGATATGGCTCCCACCAATCGATAACGCGCGGGTGGCTCATGCCCATGCATCAGCTCGACAGCCTTTTCCATAAAAAGAAGGTTTTCATGAGCTTCATGTTCGGCGGCGAGGCCGACAATCACGCTATTAACACCGTCCCAAAGGAGACCTTGGTTAAGCTCACCAAGGCCGAAGACGGCGGCTTGGGAGGGCGAGGCGTCTGGGCGCCCGCCACGACCGGTTTTTCGGTCGGCAACGAAAACAAGTTCATGCAGCGCTACCTCCAGGGCACCGTCAAAGTGAAGAGGGGATAAAGAAATGCCAAAGGATGAATTTGAACACGAAGATCCAATGGAGCTCATCTCCATGCCCATGCCCGAGGATAGCGAGATGGAATCCGAGATGGCCCGCTGTCTGGCCGAGGAGTTCATGCGAATGGGCGAGTCGGACGAAGAGATTTTGGCCATGTTCAGCAATCCGTTCTATTCGGTACCCCACGGCGTTTTCCTCTCTCAGGGCGAGGACGCCGTGAAGGAAGCCATCGTAAAAGCCCGGGCCAACTGGATCCCGGTAAATTTTTAAGGAGGATGAATGATGTCTCAGGTATATAACTGGCAGCTCGGGCGGAAGATGGCGTATCCCTACGAGGAGAAACATCCCGACCATCAGTTTGCTTTTGTATTTAACATCAACCGCTGCATCGGCTGCCAAACCTGCTCGATGGCTTGTAAGTCCACCTGGACTTTCTCCAAGGGTCAGGAGTACATGTGGTGGAACAATGTCGAATCGAAACCCTACGGCGGCTATCCCCAGAACTGGGATGTAAAAGCCCTTGAAATGCTCGAGGAAGCGAATCCCGGCAAACAGGAGTGGGACGCCACAAAGAACGGGGCTCGCCGCCCCTATGGCTCCTATGATGGAATGACCATCTTCGAGGCGGCCTCTCGCCGGGTCGGGCCCGAGGGCCCGCAGCGGGTTATGGGCTATCTTCCGAGTGATGAGGAATGGCGTTTTCCCAACATCGGCGAGGACACTCCCAAAGGTACCAAGGGTGTGCGGGGCACCTACGATAAATCAGGCGTGAGTTTGCCAGAACACAAAAACTGGTTTTTCTATCTCCAGCGCATCTGCAACCACTGCACCTATCCGGCCTGCCTGGCGGCATGCCCGCGCAAGGCCATCTACAAGCGGCCAGAGGACGGCATTGTGCTCATCGACCAGGAGCGGTGCCGTGGCTACCGGAAATGCGTCGAGGCCTGCCCCTACAAGAAATCAATGTTCCGCACGGAAACGCGCACGAGCGAGAAATGCATTGGCTGCTATCCGCGCATAGAGGGCAAAGAGACTCTCGCGAACGGAACACCGTGGGAGACGCGCTGCATGACAGCCTGCGTCGGAAAAATTCGTATGCAGGGTCTTGTCGAGATAGACAAAAAGACGGGCGATTGGGCGAATGATCCACAGAATCCCATTCACTTTCTCGTGAAAAAGGAAAAAGTGGCGCTCCCGCTGTATCCCCAGTTTGGAACCGAGCCGAACGGCTACTACATTCCTCCGCGCTGGGTGCCGCGGGCATATCTGCATCAGATGTTTGGTCCCGGCGTGGATCAAGCTATCGAGCGCTATACGGCGCCATCGCGAGAGCTTCTGGCTGTCATGCAGCTCTTCCGCGCCCAGCAGGCCATCATCGCACGCTATGAGATTAAGGATGGTCCAAAAGTCTATGAGACAAAGATAAATGGTAAGCCTTGGGCGCTCTTCAACGACACGGTTATCGGATACGACGCCAAGGGCAATGAGCTTGTGAGTATGACTGTCGAGGAAGGCCTTCAAAGACGCCCCGCCGAGCGGGCCAACAGCATATAGGGAGGAGCATCGATGAACGCCACGATTCCCAAAGAAGCGATGCTCGCCCTTGCAAGGAGCCGCGTTTATTCCTATCTCTCGGCTTGTTTTCGATACCCGGACGCTGAGTCGTGGACCGAAATCGCGGGCGATGAGGAGCGTAAATCATTTGCATGCGCTTGCACGCAACTTGCCGAGCAAAAAGAATATCGCTTTCTTAGTAAATTAGAAAAAAGTCACCTCGCGAGCAAGCGCTTTAGCCTCGAGGATCTGGAGGACGAGTATCAAGAAGTGTTCGGTCACACGATTTCCAAACATTGTCCACCGTATGAGACCGAGTACGGAAATATACACCTGTTTCGACAGTCGAACGTTCTCGCCGACTTGGGGGGATTCTACAACGCTTTTGGCGTTGCCCCGCGGGATGGCATGGAGCGGCTCGATCACATTTCGATTCAGCTTGAGTTCCTCTACCTGGTGACCTTCAAGGAGGCCCATGCGCTTGAGGCAGGAAAGGCCGAAGAAGCGGAAATTTGCCGACAGGCCCACACCGCTTTTTTTGAAGACCATATTGGCAAGTGGGCCCCCATTTTCGTAAAGCGATTGGTTCGCCAGAGCAAAGGCGGGGTTTACGGAGATGCCGCTCGGCTGCTTGATAAATTCATCGAGGCCGAAAATAAACTAGTTGAGGCGGAACCGGAATTTGTGCCCGATGTTTCGCGTGGGGAATTGCTTCCCATGGCTTCAGACGATTGGGACCATTCTGACTGGCAAACTGACGGCAACGCCGATTCCGATATTAATTGAGAGGGGCATGACCATGATCTTTAAACGTATTGTTGCAGCGGCGGCCTTGCTTGCAATGACCTTTGGACCTGCGGCAACTGCCGGGGCCGCGAAGTTTAAATTAAATTTGAAATTGGCTGCGGACGGTAAGGTAATTTTTGACCGGGAGTGCGCTGCCTGCCACGGCATCTCGGGCAAGGGCGACGGCGAGGCCGCCTATCTGATTTATCCAAAGCCCCGGGATTTCACCAGCAAGGTATATAAGTTTCGGAGTACCTTCCAGGGTGACCCGCCGAGGCGCTCGGACATCGTTCACACACTGAGACTCGGTCTTCCCGGTTCGACCATGCCGAGTTTTATCTCTCTTCCCGATAGGGACTTGAAGGCGCTGGCGGAGTATGTGCTTTCATTGTCTGATTTTGAGGAAGAAGCGGAAGAATTCCCCAATATCCCGGCCAAAATACCGCCTTCAACGAGTGTGTGGGTTTCAAAAGGCAAAAAGGCCTATCTGAAATATGGATGTAATAAATGCCATGGCGATAAAGGAGATGGAAAAGGAGAAAGCGCACCTACGCTCAGGGACTACAAAAAAAGGCCTATTCCACCAAACGATTACACGCGCGGCGTGTTCAAGGGCGGGGGCGATGCACGCTCCATTATTACTAGAATTCAAACGGGTATCGAGGGAACTCCGATGCCCTCACACGCCGAAACAATGGAGAATGAAACGGACTTGATTGCCATCGCCCATTATGTGCGGCAATTCTCAAAGGGCCGCGATTTCTGGCAGCCCGGAACAGGTATGATTCCGGCACGAAGAGTGTCTGGTGAGGTTCCCACGCGGACGAATGACGAGCGGTGGCAGTCGGTTGCCGCCACCGTGATACCGATGATGCAGATTCATAACGACGGACGCCCGCCGGTGGAAGTTGATGTTCGGGCGCTTCACAGCGAAAAGAAAATATCCATTCGTCTTGAATGGGACGATTCGACGCCAGACAGGCGAATCGTTTCAACGAATTCTTTCGCGGATGGCTCCGCCATTCAATTTTCATTGCGTGAACAAGACCCACCGCTTTTCATCATGGGTTCAGCCGATAACTTGGTTAATATCTGGTACTGGAATGCCGCGATGGGCCGGAAAACGACCGGCGTCGAGGCGAAGTATCCGGGCATGGCAGTGGACGACTATCCGTTCGCGGGTCGTGTCTACCCGCGAAGGAAGATGGGCCACGCAAAAATCGTCTCGGCGCGCGCCACGAAAAAGCCGTTTATTTCAGCGTGGGCGGCCAAGAATCCCAACTCAAGCCCCTTCCTCGCTCTGCCCGCGATGGAACTCAATGCTGCTGGTTTCGGAACGCTTCGGCCTCAGGCGCCTGGAGGGCAACACCTTAAAAGCACGGAGCGGTGGTGGAAGGGCAAATGGCGTGTTGTGTTTACCCGGTCTATCCAAAACGGTGAGAAAAAAGACGTAAAGCTCCGTCCGGGAACGATTCATCCCATCGCGTTTGCTGTATGGGACGGCAGCCGGGGAGACCGAAACGGGCAAAAGTCCGTCACGACTTGGTACAAAATTAGAATCGAGTAATGGAGAAGATATTCGAACTTGATGTATGGAGAGTCCGTGTCTCGATAATACTTAGTCAACGCTGAAACTTGTCCCGGAGGGGCGAGGTCGTTGCCACTCTGAATTTTATTTGGAACGGGAGAATTCTTCGCTGGCGAAACTAACAGGGGAGTAATAATTCTCTAAAGCCTCCCTACCCGCGCAGCTAGGAGATGGCCATGCGCTACGTAATAGGCTTTTCGATTGTGATGGTGATTGTCAGTTATATGTTCTTTTCCGAGACTTCGCGTGACGCCGGAGTTCTATTCTGGGGCATCCTGGCGGGCATTTTATCCATTATCAGTTTTGGATGGGTGCGGAACGACTCTAGTTAGTATCGTAAGTATTTAAGGCAGAATCGAAACTATCTCCCGCTGAAAAAGAGTGAGGCCAGCTATGGGCTTGTTCTCTGCTCCAGTTCGGCACGCCATGTTTGTGCTTGTGTATATGGTGCACTTGGAAAAGGGAAAAATCTGCACGGTACAAAATATTTCAAAAGATACGGGAATTTCTGAACCCACGGCAGCGAAGATTCTTCAGATGTTGGTGAAGGGACGGATTCTCGACTCAAAGAAAGGCCCTGGGGGTGGGTTTCTTCTTGCGGTGCCGCAGGAGCAAATAACGCTCGCGCGCATATTGCTCGCCATCGAAGGGAGGGAGTCATTTTCTAATTGTGTGGTCGGCTTAGGTGTGTGTGGCAATGCAAGCGTCTGCCCCCATCATGCTAAATGGGCTTTGATCAAACAGGAACTGAACGATTTTTTGAATTCCGCAACAATACATGAAATCGACTTCGAGTTTTTGAGTGAGAATAAATAATATTCATCGAGAAGTTCGTTCTTGTTGGGAACATTCATTGCCATTGGCGTGGAGAATTACTAATCCACCACCCCAAGGAACTCAAAACGTGTCCGTGGAGGCGGTACAGGTCATTGTGGGTGTGATGATATGGATTTGCTCGCTTGGAGAAAAATCAGGGGCAGAGAAGAGGCCGAGGAAAATCCATGAAACTGAAGTGCAGCTATAGTGCCGTAAGCCAGTACGTAGCGGTGGGACGATATGGGAGCAAACGGGACCAGATGGGATGAACATATTTCTGTAACATTTTGTGAATTGAGGAAAAGCCACCTCCCGCAAGGGTTTAGAGGCGATTTGGAAGTAAGGTTCAATTTTCGCCGCCTCCACCAAAGAGTCTCACTAAGTATTCTCCGCAGCCCGGGAACCTTAAAAGGTCTCGGGCTGTGGGCGTATTCGGGGGATTCTGGCGAAAATAAAGTCTTATCCAGAGAAACTTTCAGCCCCCAAACCGACCCAAAAGCGCCGTATTCTCTGCCGCCAAAAACAAGGTGGGTTTGGGGAGAACTGCTGCAGAATTCCAAAATTATTGCTGTGCCGGTACGTTAGGTCCATGACAAAAAATGACTATGTATTTCGGTATCGTGTCCGAAATTGGCTCGATTACAATCGGGCTCTCATCGCGAGAGGTCGACTGATATTCTGGTTCGATGAAGACGCCATCGCGGGGCGGCGAAACACGGAGTAACGCATTGGACCGGGCACACCAAAGGTTTACTTGGACACCGCGATTCAGTGCGCTCTGGTGCTGAAGTCCGTGTTTCTTCTCAACCTCCAGTCGTCGATGAGCTTGGCGTAAACTGTATCTGGGCGTTGACGAGAGAACAAAGGAAATTGTGGCTATGGAAGTTACGAAAAATAGTTTCCACGACTGTCTGATGTTGCCGCCTTTGCTCGATCAGATCCCCGGCCGGGTGCGTCAAGTTTCCGCTGACGGGGTGCCTACGATACCAGGGCATGCCACGAAGCTGCCCATGGAAGGGGCACTACGAATGGCGAGTATTAAACAGTTACATCCGGCAGAGTCTGGCGAAGAATACCTTCTCACGATTCAAGGCGGTATTTGGTGGACGCCTCGCCACTCGAGGGCCTGATAGTCAATAAGCGGAAGTAATGGTGAAATGTGCTGCGCTGAATCGAATGACGGGAATTGGGATACCTAAATCCATCCGGGTCCGGTAGTGCGTGAGGCAAGAGGGCCCTGGTCCGCTAGCAACTGGAATTGTGCAACAAGACCAACTTAAGAGGTTCGCTCTATGGGGCACAAGCGTGGCAAAATTCCCAGCATGGATATCGCACAGGTTTTAATTCAGGTATTCAAGGATTATTTGCCGTCTATTAAATCAAATATAGAATTCGGCCTAGACCTCTCAATGCAAGGAAACGAAATTTAAAAAGGAGATGAGACATATGGACATGGGCCTTTGGGTGACATGGTATGACCTTCCGATAGAGGGCGAAGCGGAATATCTCGCCTGGTTCCACGAGAAATACATCCCCGAGATGTCTTCCCGCCCCGGCTTTCTCTGGGGCGCACACTACGAGTTGTTGGGGAGGGGGAAATCTCAGGAAATAAATCCGCACGTGAAGTACGCGGACGATACATCCATCCCATCGGGAACCGAATTCGTGGCTATGTTCGGCGGAGAATCAACCTATACCTTCATGAACCCGAGCTTGGCCCATATAGTCGAAAACCAGAGCACCGAGACACGCGAGATGCTTGGACGCCGAATCGGGGAGCGAACTTGTATCTTCGCCGAGGAGCTCCGGTTGGACGGTCCCGAAAGCGCCCAAAGAACTCCAGGGAGCGTGCCGGGGCCGGTAATCCAGATAGGGAGCTTTAACCTTGAATCTGCTGAGGATGAATTGGAGATGGGGACTTGGTATGCCCAATTGCGGTTGCCTTCTCTTGAACGAATGCATGGCTGTATTGGAGTGCGTAAACTTATCTCCTCATCGGGATGGGCCAAACACAGTATTTTCTACGAACTTATATCTGAAGAAGTGCTGGAGCATTTTCCAGGTATTAAATTGCTTCAGGGGGCCGAGAGGGAATGGTCTATCAAGGTGGTCGGTACCCTCGATCACGCACCGGGATCGCCGACGGTTGCAAAGCGTATTTGGCCGCCGGTGTAGGAGGGACTCTAGTCAGGGTATGAGTTCTCAACTTGTGCACGGCGAATCCGAATGAAATAGTTATGGGAACACGGAACAGTAACATGCAGTGTCATCGCTTCGTAAAATTCTTAATTTTCCCGTACTGGCAATTCGTACCTAATGGTATTATCTCCGGTGGGTATTGTGATAATCCTGATAACTCCACAATCTGTATGGGACTTTCTAATTAGGCGTGGTGTTTAAACGTGGTGTAAATGCATGGTGAGCTGGGAAAAACTCGAAAGCGATCTAAAAGAGACCGTTGAGGGTGAGGTTCGCTTCGATCCTTACTACAAAAAGCTTTATAGCACCGACGCCAGCATGTATCGTATTGAACCGGTGGGCGTAGTCATCCCCCGCTCAAATGAAGATGTTCGGCGTACCCTCGAAATATCGGCGGCCCATCGGGCGGCTGTTCTTTCCCGCGGTGGCGGAACCAGCATCGCCGGCCAGACTGTCGGCAAGGCCGTCGTTATCGATTTTTCAAAGTACATGAACCGTGTTGTCGAGCATGACTTAGACAACGAATGGGCTCGAGTCCAGCCTGGCCTTGTTCAAGATCACTTCAACGATTACCTCAAGCCGTATGGTTTTGTTTTTGGCCCGAATACCTCCACCAGCAGCCGGGCCACACTCGGCGGAATGATGGGAAACAATTCCTCGGGCTCGGAATCCCTTGTCTATGGGAAAACCGTCGATCATGTTCACGAGATATCGGGCTTTCTGGCGGGTGGGGAACCCTTCACCTTCGGCCCGCTTGAAGGTGCGGCGCTGAAAGCCAAGCTCGAGGAAAAAAGTCGAGTCGGCGATATCCACCGAACCCTCCGCCGCCTCTCGAATGAGAACCGCCAGGTAATTGATGATCGTTATCCTAAAATCATGCGCCGGGTGGCGGGCTACAACCTCGATGAACTGATCAAGGATGAGCCTTTCAACCTCGCGAAGTTTCTCGTTGGCTCAGAAGGCACCCTCGCCACCATCACAGAGGCCAAGGTTCGCATCTGCCATCGTCCGAAGGCGCGTGGCTCGCTGGCCATTCATTTCGACTCAATTGAGCGGGCGCTGGCCGCGAGCGCCCAAATATTGGCCCACAGACCTGCTGCGCTTGAATTCATGGATCGCATTCTTTTGGAGCTCGCCCAGCAGAATATCGAGGCGCGTCGCTGGATGACCGCGTTTGTCCAAGGAGATCCTGCCGCCACTCTTCAGGTGATTTTCTTTGGCGATGACGCCGAGGAAGTGCGCGGCAAAGTAGGGGATCTGGTGAGTGAACTTGAAAGATACAACATTGGTTACTCCCACATTCCATTGCTCAACTCCGCCGGGCAAGCAGCCATCTCAAATGTCAGAAAAGCCGGGCTCGGCTTACTGCTCGGAGTGAAGGGTGACAAGAAGCCTTGTGCATTTATTGAAGATTGTGCCGTGGCACCCGAAAAACTTCTCGACTACTACCACAGGCTCGACAAAATTATACGCGAACACGGTACCGAGGGTTCCTATTGCGGTCACTCAAGCGTCGGACTCATGCACATTCGGCCCGGCATCAATCTCAAAATGGAATCCGAGATTGAGAAAATGATTTCTATACAAGAACAGACAGCCGACCTCGTTCTCGAATTCGGCGGCGCCATGAGCGGAGAGCATGGTGACGGTCTCGCTAGAAGCCATTTGATACCCAAGTTCTTCGGGCCCAAGCTCAACAACGCCTTCCGCGAAGTGAAGCGCGTCTTCGACCCTGAGGGGTTGATGAACCCGGGCAAAATAGTTGACGGTGATCCATTCACGGACAACTTCAGGATCAGCCCCACCTACAAGACGGTGCCCATTCCCACTATCATGGATTTCTCTAGCGACGGCGGCTTCGCTCGGGCGATTGAGATGTGCAATGGCGTGGGGGCCTGCCGAAAACGGGACGGGACAATGTGCCCTTCCTTCCAGGTCACCAACGAGGAGGAGCATTCCACCCGGGGTCGGGCCAACGCATTGAGGGAGGTCATATCGGGCGGCATCGAGGGCGAGGACTTATCATCAAAACGCCTATATGAGGTGATGGATTTGTGTCTTGCCTGCAAGGGCTGCAAGGCCGAGTGTCCCTCAAGCGTGGACATGGCCAAGATAAAGGCTGAGGTGATGCAGGCTCACTGGGACAGTCACGGTACCCCAGCCCGTGCTCGCTTATTCGGTCGTATCGCGCAAATCAACCGCCTCAGTAAACCATTCGCCGCCCTGGTGAATATGAGCTACAAGAGCATTTTTATCCGCTCGCTTATGGAGCGTTTTTTAGGGGTGGACCGGCGGCGCAAACTCTCTCCTCTGGTGAATGAAACGTTTGAGGATTGGTTCCGCTCGCGCCCGAAGGGCTCAAAATCGGGTCAGGGCAAAGTGCTCTTCATGAATGACACCTTCACGAACTATCACCATCCCGAGGTAGGAAAAGCGGCTATCTGCGTGCTTGAGGCAGCGGGTTTTGAGGTGCACCTCGCGGAAATGGGCTGTTGCGGGCGCCCCCTGATATCGAACGGACTTCTTCGCGAGGCCAGGGAACTGGCCGGAGAAAATCTAACCCGCCTCTCTAGCGCACTTCGCGAGGGGACTTATATCGTAGGGGTGGAGCCGAGTTGTCTGCTCACGCTACGAGATGAATACCCTGATCTCATGGTGGGCGAAGAATCCCGCCACCTTGCTGATTCAGTTTTTCTCCTTGAGGAGTTTCTTGTTCACTTAAAAGAAAAGGGAAAACTCGACCTTCCTCTACGGAAGTTGCCGGGCCGGGCCCTATTTCACGGCCATTGCCACCAAAAATCTCTTGTGGGCTCAGGCCCTTCGCTCGAGGTGCTGAAACTCATTCCAGGCCTTGAGGTCGAGGAAATACCCTCGGGCTGCTGCGGGATGGCGGGAGCGTTCGGCTATCAAAAAGAGCACTACGACATTTCCCTCGCCATCGGGGGGATGAAACTTTTCCCGGCGATAAAGGAAAGCAACGAGGATACTTATGTCATTGCCAATGGGGTCTCATGTCGCCAGCAGATTGACCACGGTACAGGTCGCCAGGCCCGCCACCTCGTCGAATTTCTCGCCGATGCGATTGAAAAATGATACGAGAGAATTTTAAATAGATGTTCATATAATTAAAATGATAGAGAACCATGAAACTCGATTCTATGAAGTTATGTAGGGTGAAATTAACTGGAGACTAGGTGGAAAAAGTTGGTATTCAGATCCATCGATTTTTTTTCACAAAAAAATCTTTGAATAAACTGTGCATGGTTAATTTTAAATTAAATGGCAATTGGTGAGGCTGGCGAACTAGTAACTCATCATGTTCAGGTTTCCATTAGTATGTTTTAGTAATGGGACTTAAATCGTCCTCCCTCACGCCTCATTAGCTCATCAAGGTTGATGTAAGAGCGTTTGGTGTCCTTCTCGACAGTGAACGGCATATTCTTGGTTGGGTCGTTGGTCCCGCGGACGGCAATAAGCTGCAACGTTTCTTTGACCTCCCATTCATGTGCGCTGGCGATTCCAGGAGGAGCATATATCGACGTTCCGGGCCCGACGTCGTATTCTTTTCCTTCGAAATCCCGAACATTGGCCCGCCCTGAAATTACATAGTAGAAAGCCTCGATCGGGTGCCAGTGAAGTTTTTCGAGAGTATTAGGCTCGAAAGTGGCCAATACGATTCGGAGCCTATCTGTCGGTCGTTCCGGATGTCCAACAAGAGGTTGGATCGTTTGATCGTCGGTCACGCCAGCATGTGAATCAATTTCTTTTTCGTTGACCACCTCTAATGTTGATTTCATTTCCATACCTAATCCCCTTTCAAGTAACAATGCGTTACTTTTCAAAAAACATTTAGTGCTTTTCTCCTTTTAATAATACCGATATCTCCATTTCTAGGATATGTTTATTATTGTTTGCATTGGGTAATCAAACCAAACTGTGATTTTAAATCTATATTTGTAAATCAATACAGATGTAACACATTGAGATTTACAAATAGTTTTCATTGAGGCGAATTCAAGGGGAGGTTGTAAACTAAGTCCGAGAGGTATTCGAATACTGTTTAAGACTCTTTCCTGAGTTCCGCTAAATGACTCTTTCCTATAAAATAGTCCTACCTAGAGCATAATAGGAAAATATTGGTTATGACGAAGATTAATATAAAACAGGCGCGAGTATCTCGCCGAGCGAAAAACTTGCTACGATTGCGTTCCACCTGGTGGGGTTATCGTAGAGAAAATGGCGACGTTGGCTCACGAAATTACCTCCTCGTGTTGAGCGGTCTTTTTAGCGCTAATTCTGTCTGCGAGCGTGTAGCTCACACCCTACGTCATTCCATTCCACTCACCCATCCTCTCGGCCGATGCCAAATTGCTCCAGATCTAGAACACACTCTAAATACCCTAGTAGGCCAAGGTTTAAACGCAAATGCAGGAGCTGTTCTTGTTATTGATCACTACCACGAAAATGAACGCTCAGGTGAAGAGCTTGCCCACCGGATCGCCAAGAGCGGCAAACGTGTTGGATTGGTGAACATTAGAAAAGGAAGTGGTATTGCAGATGCAACGGCTAAGGCGACACGCATCGGGATGGAAATGGTGCGGGAGCTAACGAAAGAGCAGCGCCAAGAGGTCCCCGTGAGTAAGCTTCTGGTCGGTCTCAATTGTGGGCGATCAGACACTATCTCGGGCCTCTCTCATAATAAAGCACTAGGTTGGGTAACCGACCAAGTGGTTCAGCTCGGTGGTCGAGCTATCCTCGCCGAAACTACCGAGTTGATGGGAGCCGAGGATGTCCTGGCGGCCAAATGTGTACGCTCTTCACTGGGTGATCGCATCTGGAAAATGGTGAAGGAGACTGAAAATAATGTTCTTGCATATGGTGTGGACTTGCGCGGTAGTCAACCAACAAGTGACAACATAGCGGGTGGACTCACCACCATAGAAGAAAAATCCTTGGGAGCTATTCAAAAAGCTGGAACGGCACCTATCGTGGACGTAATCCCTTGGGCCGAGCGGGCCGGCCGGAAAAGCGGCGTTCACATCATGGATACTCCGGGCCATAGCGGTGAATCCCTTACAGGGATTTGTGCGGGAGGGGCTCAGGTGCTTCTTTTTTCAACGAGCGGAGGGCTTACGATTAATCATCCTCTCATGTCCACAATCCGTGTTACAGGAAACCCGGCATCAGCAAGCATGAATCTGGACACTACTGATGTGGATGTCTCGGATATTTTTGAAGGCTTACCCATCCAAGATGCCGGCCGTCGCGTATACGATGAATTGCTCAATGTCGCGAGCGGAAAAATGACGACGGGTGAAATTCTTTACTTGGCCGATGCTTTTGCAATTAACAGATGTGGGCCAAGCGTTTAATGCTCGATGGTGAGTACTGATACTTCGAGAACAAGTTGACGTGCCCCCCCCCCTCACGTCGGCCCAGGCTAAATTAGCGTATATTTTTTGCTCTTTTTAGACCGCTCAATTTTGGGGGGATGTAGATGAGCAAGAAACGCTGTGCGTGATGAATTGTTAATTCACTGCCCAGTGAGATCTGAAAACGCGTTTGAGGGGGCAGTATGCGGTCGGTGCAGGTGTGTTGTGCGGTGAGGATTTCGCACCGAGATAGAGTAGGAGCAGGAGATGGGACGGGTCAGGTTAGGATCTGGGAAGCACCCAAGGGCGAACCTATTTTACTCGCATAATAGCCTCCGAAAAGTACCACTGCTATTGGACCTCGGAGGCTACCATAAATGCTGGATATCCAAGAAATTATAGCCAGACGGCGTCACCGCAAGTTCGGTGGACCAGGACAAAGATCCAACTTTAACTGGACTCGCTATTATGGTATTTTATATAGGTCTTCCTTAAATAAATGGCTATCGGTGGTTTGCTCTCTTTCTGGTTTTTAAATGGAGGAGAAATGGGTGTGACCAACGAATATTCCATGTTGTTGCGACGCTCTGATAGAAAGCCATCCAAGGTTCCGGCTGTGTTTGTGAACCCGTTGTTAGTCTCCTTTTCCATTTCGCACCGATCAAAACTAACTTCATACAGAAATTTAAACTTGCTATAGAGGTAGCTACGTTACCGATTTCTTTATTGTGAATTCTCGATTGGCGAGACTAGCTTGGAGATTTTAGAGGATTCTGAATTGTTGAATCATCGTACGAAAAGCTCGTAGTTTCTCCGATGTATATTCTTTTAATAAAGAGGGGAGAGAAGATGAAAAAAGATGGCTCTTTTCGTTGTTGGTGGCAGTGGTTTTTATATGGACAGCTGGTGGTGTAGCTGCGGCGCCGATGGGGAAGATTACCGCCGCCTTCACGGGGCAGCCTTCGACCTTTGATCCACATAAGATTACAGGGCTTCCCATCGCGTTCCAGTATCCGAACATTTTCGACACACTGCTTTACCGTAGCCCGGATGGAAAACTTATTCCCCATCTTGCCGTGTCGTGGAAGCTGGTGACGCCGAAGGTGTGGGAGTTTAAACTGCGCAAGGGGGTTAAGTTCTCCAACGGTGAGACGATGGATGCGAACGCGGTGAAATTCAGCATAGAGCGCATTATCGCTCCCGGCATGAAGACTCGTCAGATCAGCTATTTCCGGAGCGTTGCCCGTGTGGAGGTGGTGGACAAATACACCGCTCGGGTTCACACCAAAAAGCCGGACATGATGCTTCCGAACATCCTTTCAGGCTACGGACAGATCGTGCCCCCGAAGTATTACTCGAAGACAGATCCGAAAATTCTTGCTCGCAAGCCGGTGGGAAGTGGTCCTTTCCGGATGGCGAAATGGGTGAAGAACCAGGAAATAGTCTACGAGGCAAACCCCAACTATTGGAAACCGGGTGTGCCCAAGGCGAAGACGGTGGTTCTCAAGCTCGTTACCGAGGCCACAACGCGGGTGGCAGCGTTGGTGTCGGGAACGGTGGACATCATCGACAACGTTCCGCCGCAGCTGGCCAGCCTGGTCAAGAATAATTCTAAAACGCAGATCATGTCGGGTCCTTCTCCGCGTGCTCATCTCGTCATGATGACGATCAAGAAGGGCTCTCCTTGGGCAAACCCCAAGGTTCGCATGGCGATGAACTACGCCGTGGACAAGGACAGCATCATTAAGAACATCTTCCAGGGAAATGCAGAGAAGATTAATGTTCTCCAGGGGCCAGGCAGCTTCGGGCAGAATCCTAATCTCAAGCCCTATCCCTACAATCCCGCGAAGGCCAAGAAACTGCTTGCCGAGGCGGGTTTTCCCAACGGTTTCCAGGCCGATATGTTCGTTCCTCACGGGCGCTACCTCATGGGCAAGCAGGCGGCCGAGGCTGTTGCCAGTTATCTGGATGCCGTGGGTATCAAGGTGAAGATGCTTTCGATGGAGTGGGGCGCCTTCGTGCGGAAATCACGGGCCCGCTGGAAGCCCGGCACGAAACCTTACATGTGGTATAGCGCCCGGATGGATCTTCAACTGCATGCCGACGGCATGTATGCCGGATTCATACACGGCAAGGCTACCTGGGGCGGATTCCGAGACGCGGGCGTGGACAAACTCCTCGGAGAAGCGCGGGGTGAGCCGAATGAGGCCAAGCGGGTGAAGATGTATCACAATATCAACCGCATCCTACATGATGACAAAGTGCCGCTGATTTTCCTTTATCGCGTGAATCAGATTCATGCGAAGAAGAAGAACGTCGATTGGAGGCTTCGCACAAACGGCCTTGTTTTGCTCAACGAGGTTGGCCGCAAGTAATAGGTATGAAGAAGACTTCTTCCTCCCCGGTGATTTTCGCCGGGGAGGGGGACGTTTTACCGATAACGGCACCGGAGAAAGTGAAGACTCTCTGGGCCGCGTAAATAGATGTACAACTGACGCTTGAGGGGAAATGTAAGAAATGGATTTAGGATTGAAGGACAAGACAGCACTGGTGACAGGTGGCAGCCACGGGATTGGACGTGCCTCGGCCATTTCCCTGGCCGATGATGGCGCACGGGTGGCGATTGTAGCGCGGAACCTGGATGGTCTTGAGGAAGGTGCTGCTGATATTGAAAAAAAGACGGGCCATCGACCTCTGATATTTCAAGCAGATTGCACTAACTTTGAGGAAGTAACCCGAATGTTTCAAAAAGCCGCTGACGCTCTTGGCGGCCTCGACATTCTTATCAATTCCACCGGGGAGACGAGGGGAGGCCATCTAATGGATCTCTCTGAGGAGGATTGGCAGCTGAGTATGGGCTCGAAGCTTCAGACCCAGGTCCGCTGCTGCAAGGAGGCGGTTCCGCTCATGCGCTCTCGGGGGGGCGGCTGCATTGTAAATGTCATTGGAAACCGAGGAAAACATCCGGCCGGCGATTCTTTGACAGTAGGTGCAGCCAACGCCGCACTTGCGAATTTTACAGTGGCGCTTGGCCAGGATGAGGCACCTAATAATATTCGTGTGGTGGGCGTTAGCCCTGCACCCGTTGTAACTCGACGACAAAACAGGGCTATGGAGAAACGTGCGAAGGCCTTGGGCATTTCGGTGGAGGAAGCCCGCAAGCTTCGGCTTGTCGATGTTCCGCTTGGCCGTGCCGCCCGACCGGAGGAGATTGGCGATGTCGTTGCATTCGCCGCCTCCGCCCGCGCCAGTTTCATCACCGGTACGGTGATTTACGTAGATGGGGGCTCCACCCCAGGCGTATAGGTTGATGATGATTGCATGGCCGCCAGAGCGATGACTTCATTCTTTTATCGTGATGGGTATTTGTTTTTCAAAACGTTTTGGTGGTGTACAGAATACGGCTTTTCTTTTCCCATGTTCGGAATGGTTAAGCCTTATCTAATTAAAAAGTGCGTATTACCGGTACCGGTGTGAGACTTCCCTTGGAACCTTTCCCGACTGTCCAGGAATCTGGTAGAGGAAGCTCCGCCCCGACACCGCCGGAGCGATCTTAGATGACGGGCTACATATTCCGACGCTTGATCCAATCCATTGTCCTGATCAAATTCGTATTGGTGTTCGTGTTTCTGTTGTTGCACCTGACAGGAGATCCGGTTCGTGTGATGGCGCCTGATGGCGCAACTGAGCAGGATATTGAGCAAATGCGTCATGAGATGGGTTTGGACAAGCCCCTTTTGACCCAGTACGGGATTTTCTTCCGAGGGGCAATTCGGGGCGACTTCGGGGTTTCGTTCGAACATGGCGAATCCGCGATGAAAATAGTGATCGAGCATCTTCCAGCAACAGTAGAGTTGGCGTTCTCGGCATTTTTGATTTCGATAATGCTTGGTATTCCGCTGGGTTGTTTGGCAGCCTTCCGGGAGAACACGGCTTACGACCAGGGCATGATGTTCGGGGCCGTTTTAGGCCAGGCGGTACCGGATTTTGGGATGGGCCTGATGATGATATTGCTGTTTTCGGTCTTTTTGGGCTGGTTGCCCCCATTTGGGAGAGGGGATTGGAGCAATTTGGTGATGCCAGCAGTAGCGGCTTCTCTGTATCACACTGCACGACTGGCACGTTTGATGCGCTCGGAGATGCTCGAGGTTATTCGCCAGGATTACATCACGACGGCGCACTCGAAGGGTGTGGCTAATAAATCCGTAATCTTCCGCCATGCGCTTAAGAACGCCTCGATTCCTATTGTGACTGTTCTAGGGATTGATTTGGCATTGACGTTGGGTGGCACGGTAATCATCGAGACTGTTTTTGCCTGGCCGGGGGTGGGGCGTCTAACGGTTCAGGCGATTCACAACCGCGACTTTCCCGTTGTGCAGTCTGCGGTGTTCTTGATGGCGTCAACGTTCGTGATAATCAACATGTTGGTGGACATTATCTACACATACCTTGACCCGAGGATTAAATATCAATGAGTCATGAAGGGCTTGCCACGGAGAGACGTGCACAGGAATTAGATGGAGAGCTTCCTGAGCAAAATCTCTTGACGGGGTTGGCGCGTTCGTTGCGTAGGCAAAAATCAGCCATAGTAGGTTTGGCGATCTTAGTAGTCGTGACGCTGACAGCAATAACGGCGCCGATAATATCGCCGATGAGTCCGACGGCGAATTCGCTCTCGCGGGTATTGAAGCCGCCAATGTGGGAGGGCGAGGGTCACGTTTTCATCTTGGGGACGGACCATTTGGGGCGCGATCTCTTGAGCCGGATAATCTATGGAACTCAAGTCTCGCTGATCGTAGGATTTTTTTCAGTTGTATTCTCGGGTGCGATCGGTTTGTTTGTGGGTCTTATGGCGGGCTATTTCGGGGGTAAGGTCGACTATCTGCTCATGCGCCTGGTGGACTTTGTCCTTTCGTTCCCGTTTATCTTGTTGGCGCTTTCTACTATTGCAATCCTGGGGCCGAGTCTTGAATTGATCATCGTGATGATCTCACTGCGGCTCTGGACGGTGTACGCGCGTGTGGTACGCGGGGCGGTTCTTTCGCTGCGCGAGATGGAGTTCGTGGTGGCAGCGGTGGGGATCGGGGGCAGCCATATGCGGGTGTTGTTCCGCCACATCCTTCCAAACGTGTTGGCTCCGGTGATAATAATTGGCTCGCTCTACCTAGGGCGGATGATCATCATCGAGGCGGGATTGAGTTTTCTGGGCCTGGGAGTCCCCCCTCCTACTCCGACATGGGGGGGATTGATGGCCGAGGGCCGTTCATATTTGTACGTTTCGTGGTGGATCGCGGCATTTCCGTGTCTTGCAATTACGCTGACGGCATTGGGGGCGAATTTGGTGGGCGACTGGCTGCGTAATGTACTCGACCCCCGTCTGCGGGTTCGGTAGGAATATCTTGGTATGCATGGCGAATTTCTAATTGTGAATTTATAGGATCTGAACAATTCGAATTCCCTGATAATTCTTTGTAGTTCCCTGTTATTTCCCTGAAATACCCTGTTACGTTTTTGAGTGTGAAATTCATGAATCCTTCAGCCTTAAATTTGGCCCCAAAGAGCCGGATTCTCTGAGGCTCAAAAACAAGGTCCAGTTTGGAAGGATTATCCTGATTTTTCGGGGGTAAAACCGAGGACTTCCCGCTGAGATTTCCATGAAAGGGGCAGATCAAGTCGAAGAATATGGGAGAGATTGAGCCCATTGGGCTGCCTTCCCTGGAGGGTTTTTTCCACAATCCCCGGCGAGAGGAAACTGAGCTTTAATATCCGCTTCACGTAATGGTAGGTGCAGCCTGATTTTCGGGCCAAATCCGAAACGGATTCAACCTCTCCATTCTCCAGTGCTTCTCTCCATTCAAAAGCCTGGGCTACTGCCTTGATAAGCACGTGGTCGGATTTGCTCCCGCCGTTTTTTGGATTTAGGGCTCCTACGCCTTGGGCGCAGAAACCATAATATCTCATTCACAGGCTTATGAATTAGGTGCGCAACTAAAACTTACCCGCACGGGTTGCCCATATCGGGCGTACCACCAACCGCGCACGGTTGCAGCGGGGCCATTTTAGGTTTCGCCACTTTCGGGGCATCCGTGACCTGGGGTGCTGACTTCGCGCTTTTCTTTATGTCGGGTCCAGGGGGTGTGGCCAAGGCAGGCCCAGCGCCGGGAATTTTCATGAAATAATTTCGAATTCCTTGCCGTTTTCGAAATGGAGCACCCTGTTTTCCAAATGGAGCCATGGTAATACTCGGCGGCTCGATTATGTTTCTCCACCACGAAGCCACGCCGCCCTCCATGGAATATGCGTCATACCCCTTGGCTAGTAATATGCCGAGCGCGCGTTCTGAGCGAACCCCTGTTCTGCAGTAAAGGACAATCTTTCGGCCCTTGGGAATCTTCGCGAGATTGTTCGGATCCTTTAATACCTGAACAGCGATGTTGCTAGCGCCAGGAATGTGGAAGTCGCTGTATTCCCAGTCGTTTCTGACATCAAGAAGGAAAACACGCTCCTCGCCTTTGATCAAAGAGTCGGCCACCTGAGAGGCTGAGATATATTTGTCCGGTGAGAATTGTAGTTTGCGCTCTGCCCATGTAGGAGATACCGCAAACGAAATGCAGATTGCGATGGCAACTGCCACACGCCCGAACAACGAAAAATTCATATCAGTCTCCTATGAAAGGATTGTATGGCCGAAAGAATAGAGATTCTTATTATTCGGGCCGATGGCTAGAGGATGTTACTCTCCAGAGCCATCGGCCCTTATACGCACAATGTGCTCTTTTTCAGCCAACTTCGCCTCTAATTCTCAAGGGGAAGCTCCATGCGATTTCCCCATTCGATCATCGAGCCGTCGAAGTTCCTAACATTCGGGTATCCGAGCAGCTTCAATACCCAGTAGGAATGCGAAGATCTCATTCCCGTCCGGCAGTAAGAAATGATCTCCTTTTCCTTGGTGGCGCCAGTTCGAGCGAACATCCTTTTCAGCTCGGCGGCGGTTTTCAATGTTGTCACGCCGTCTTTCTTCGTCACGTGCCAAGACCAGTCGACAAGTTTTGCGCCCGGTATTCGGCCTGCTCTTTTCACTTTTCGGCTGGCTTTAAGACCCGACCACTCTTTCGGGGAGCGCGTATCGATCAAGGTTATTTCCGGCTTGTTCAATTTCGAGAAAACGTAAGCCGAGTCTGCCAGAACGGACCAATCGGGCTTGGCTTTATAGTCACTCGTAATGACTGAAGGAATTTCCTTGCTTACGGGACGAGCCTCCTTGACCCACAAGGCCATTCCGCCGTTCAAGACCCGAGCCTTTTGATGGCCCAATACATGAGCCGTCCAAAATAGCCGGGTGACGGTCGGCTTCATCTGGTCGTCGTAGAATATCAAGGTGTCGGTCGGCTTGATCCCTCTGTCGCTGAAAATTTTCTCCATCGCTTTGAGGGGGACCATAAATCCGGATGTTCCCCGCCACTTAAACTGTGTCTTTTTCCTTGGCAGCGATATCGCACCAGGAATATGGCCCACTTGGTATTTATCCAGTTTGCGGGCGTCAACGATTTTCACGGTGTCCTTATCTAGGAGAGTGGAAAGCTCTGCCGTTGAAACGATGAACTCGGAACGCTCGTAATCAGCCGCCAGAGCGTTTCCTGCGAAACTGAAAATCCACAATATTGCCGCTGTGAGAGGAATTTTTCTTATCATGATTATTGCCTCCTTTGTTGTCACGGCTGTTGGGTGCTGAGCTAGTCAAGGATGAAATCCGGGGACGTTCAAATTCATGCCGCCGGAACTAAATTTTAGCTTTACTCTCCTCTCGGAGCGGCTTCGCCGTTGACAGGATCTTTTTCCGAGAGGTCAGATTCACCCAAGGCTGAATTTTCCATTTTCTCATCCCCCGTATTCAAATGCGCTTGAGGGGTAGTTTCTCCCAGCCTAATTCTCAAGCGCTCCTCCCAGGCGGCTTCCTCCTCCTTGATTTCGTCGTACCATTTTTTGTGGTGTCGGTAGGCATACAATTCATTCACCTCGCCTGTAAACATGGAGAAGAAAGCCTGTTTTTCCTCAGGAAAAACCCCGCCCATATATATATGTACGCATAGACCAGCACAGACTGCTCCCACGGCAAAAAGGTGAACCGGTAGCGCCCAAGCCACCCATGCAGTTTCGGGCAAGTAGGAACGGAAGGTCAGCGCCAACCCGCTCAGGAGAATAACTATGCTTCCGCCGGTTACCACGATGCCAAAAATTTTCTGTCCGGCGTTATAAGGGCCCTGCGGTGGTAGCTTCACATCCTTTCCGAGAATCCGTTTGGCTCGGTTGATGAGCCACATTACATCGTCCCGGTCCATCAGAAAATTATTTTTCAGAAACGGTAGGGTCAAAGACCTCCACCCGGCGAGGATATGAACAGAGAGGACACCCACCCATAAGAGCCCGATTGCTACATGCCAGAAAATCACACCGCTTGAGCCTCCGAATACAGTGCGCATGAGTCTGGTCCATTCGATGGGAACGATGGCGTAGGCCGGATTGCTGATTGTCGCCAATCCGGTTGCTACTAGAAACAGCCAACAAGCTGCATTGAACCAATGGAGTAGCACACTGGCAGAATCATGCTTCTTAATCCGTTTTTCTCGCATTTCCTTGATTTGCTCGACGGAGAGCTGGTGTTCAGGTGTTGTCATTTTTTTTGAAAGAGTCGCCTGGCTCATTTTTCATCCTCGAATTGTTTTTCCCCGTGCCAGAGTTGGTGAAGATAAGCCACCGCCTGGCCCATGAAGGCGAGCCCGACCATCCACTTAACGGCGGGGTTCACCAAGGCCCGGAGCCACATACTGGCCGTCGCCTCGCGGGGCGGGCGAGGTGCGTTGGCGATCTCATCATTTTCGCTTAGACCCTTGTAAAATACTGCAGGTAAGGGGTTCACGCCGCCGCCAACGAGTGGGCGTGCGCCCGAATTTTTCACGAGTTTCGCGAATTTCGGCTCGTGCAAGTTACCAAGAGTCCGTACCCCAGAGGGGCACACCTCCACGCACAGGGGCTCCCTACCTGCCACAAGCCGCTCATTGCAGAAATTGCATTTCTCGGCGATCCCGCGATCGGGGTCAATGAATCTAGCGCCATAGGGGCAGGCATCGACGCAGTAGCCACAGCCGATGCAGGCCTCGGCGTCAATTTGGACAATGCCACCAGCGCTCTTGAAGCTCGCGCCCGTCGGGCAGTTGTAAACACAATATGGCGTGTCGCACTGCATGCAGTTGCCTGGCACGAAGCGTTGGCGAAGGTTGGGAAACTTGCCCTCGATTCCCTCTGAGCGGACCCAGTTTCGCGACTCGCCGCCGATTGTTTCATAGCCGGTCTTGCAAGCGATGGCACAAGCCATGCAACCGGTGCAGCGCTCGGAATCGATTATCATCGCGTATCTAGCCATCGCCTCAGACCTCCTGCCCGGTGCCGGCGGCATTCTTGACACCAACGAATGTCACACGCATTCCCGTCGCGCCACAGAGTGGATCGATGGCATAGCGGTTCATCAGGGCCGTGTCGCTCGCCCCTCGCCCGTATGCCAGGCTAAGCTTCTGGTTGGTTTGTCCAAATCCGTGAACGATATATACGCAGTCGGGCCGGATGCCTTCGGTAACTTTCAGTTTCACTGGAAATGACGTCACGCCATCCTCGTTATAGAGGCGGACATATTCTCCGTCCCCTAGTCCCTTCGCTCGGGCTTCATTGGTATTCATCCAGACAGTGTTCTCGGGGTAGTGGTCGAGCAACAAGCGATTATTCTGTGTCCAGGCGAAGGTGTGGTTCGCCGAGCGCCCGTAGATAAGGCGGTAGTGGTCGACGGGAGGTTGTGGATGCCGCGTGAAGCGGGGCACAGGCTCGAACCCCTTTTGTAGCAGCGCCAGCGAGAATAACTCGATTTTTCCCGATTCGGTCCTAAAGCGCACAGGCGCCCCGTCCTCGAAAAAGCGTGGCGAGCGTTCGCGGGTGAAAACGCCTTTTTCCCGGGCGTCGCGCAACGAGAGATTTGCGAGCTGGAGGCGTTTGTCCAGATATTCCGGAAAATCCTTCCATGGGAAATACTTTTTAAGGCTTAGGCGCATGGCAATATCCTTGGCGATTTGCCAGCCGGGCCGCGTTCCCTTGAGCGGAGGGATGACGGGCTGGCGAAGCTGGATGAAATCTACATCCGTCGCCCCGGCGCGGAGGTCGTCATAGCGCTCAAGGTAGGTGCTCTCGGGCAGAATCAAATCTGCGTACCCGGTGATGTCGCTTGGCATGATGTCCACGGCCATCATGAAGTCGAGCTTATCGATGGCCTCCCGAGTTTCTTTAACACCGGGCGTGTTGTGGATGAGATTCGTCGCGTAGACCATCCAAGCCTTGATTGGATAGGGCTTGCCCGTCCGGGTAGCGTCCCGCATGCGATTGACGAGTCCTTCGTGGCCGAACGGGACATCCTGACCCACGCCGTCGGCGCGGGGTCTTTGAGGTTTGGGAAATTTCGGAATGGGGTAGGGCGGCACCGGCCATCTGCCGCGCATATAAAATCCGCCTTTTCTGCCCCAGCTACCTAAGAGCGCATTTAAAATCGCTATTGCTCGCGAGCGCTGTGTGTCGTCCCCGTACCAGGTCACATGTCGACCGGGGTGTACGATAGTCCGGGGCAAGGCCTTGGCGAGTTCTCTTGCCGTTTGATGGATCACGCTCGCCTCTATGCCCGTTTCCGCGTAGGCCCAATCGGGCGTGTATTGCCAGACGGCCCGCCACAGATCTTTAAGGCCCGAGCAGTAGTTATTCACATAATCCTTGTCGTAAAGCTTCTCGTTCAGGATCACATTAATCCAAGCAAGGAGCAGGGCCATATCTGTTCCCGGGCGTATCGGAAGCCAGTGTTTTGCCTTGCTGGCCGCGACGGAAAACCTCGGATCGACGACTATGAGGTTCCCACCGTTGCCGAGAAATTCCGAGAATTCCTGCACGGCGGTGTTGTGCATGTTCTCGCCCAGATGCGAGCCCAGGAGCACGAGACATTCCGCGTTTGCGACATCGATATTCTCAGGCGATCCGGGGCTCATGCCAAAGGTCAACTCGAATCCGACGTCGCGCGGCCCACGGCATTGTCCGAACGAGCTCGCCGCAACATTGGGCGAACCAATGGCTTTGAGCAGACGCCGAAAATGACTGCTTCCGGGGCCATGGGTGAAAAGTGCTATTGCCTCAGGGCCGTATTTTTTTCGAACAGCGTCCAGGCGCTCGGCTGCAAAATCGAGCGCTTCGTCCCAACTCGCCTCTCGCCAGAATTGTTTTCCCCCGGAGCGCTCTCGAATCAGAGGTGTGCGGAGCCGGTCCGGATCGTAGAGCTGGCCGATTCCTGCAACCCCGCGCGGGCAGAGTTTTCCCCGGCTGAGGGGGTCGTCCGGGTTGCCCTCGATGCGATTTACCCGGCCATTTTTTACATGCGCATGAATTCCGCACTGCCAGTAGCACATGGCACATGTGCTGGGAACAATTTTGTCGCTCTCTAATCGCGGTGTGGGTTTTTTTCCCGAAAGGGAAAATGCTCTCGCAGGGCTACCCGTAGCAGCTACGGCGACGACACCGGTGCCCCCGGCTGCGATTTTTAAAAATTTACGACGACTTAATTTGGCCGACATGATTATATTTTCCCAGGCGGCCCGTGGCTCGGTGATTTGAGCCGCAGGCCGCCAGCTTATTTAGTTTGTTTTCATTGCCTTGGCATATGCCAGATAACCGCCCGTCATGTTTTTCACATTCGTGTAGCCAAGTTCTGTGAGCTTCTCTCCTGCGAACGAAGCTCGCGCGCCCGAGCGGCAATAAATCAAAATTGGGCGATTTAGATTTTTCTCCCGCTTTATGAGCTTGAACTCAAGAAGCCCACGCGGGATATGGATGGCGCCCGCTACATTGCCTGCCTTAAATTCGGCCGGTTCACGCACATCAATGACTAGCAGTTCCGGATCGGTGGTCATGAGCATCTGTGCCTCGGTGACGCTAATTTGTGGGTGCGTGGTTCTTGCGTCCTTAATCATTTTTATGAGCTTGGCCCTGGCTGGAGATTTCTCGACCGCAGTTGCTGTAGGAGCTGTCAGTGCTAGGGCGAAAATCACTGCCAGCCCGGTTACCAGTAGTTTTTTCATTTGTTTCTCCTTTAGGCAGCGACCTTGAAGTTAGGACGAACTTTTGCGCCCCACGTACATTGAAAAAGCAAAAAACATGCCTAAAGTAGGAATGTATTGATTTGAAGGTTGCGAATACAGTAAGTCCCAATAAATGAACATTGTATACAGAAACATTTAAGGCACCTTCTTTGCCGAAGAGTATTTGGAATTATGTTTAGGGACTTTTTGACTCATTTGAGGGGGCATGCCGTCACATCAATGCGCCATCATCCCGGCCCGGCCTTGAGTGATTCGTGCGTGACATCTTTTTTAAAGTCAGATGGAACACCATTTTAGGAACAGCAAAGCATTTCCAATTTTGGAATGGCACAAATTTTGCCTCTTTAGTGCTTGAGGGGGGAGTGCACCTGCGATTATCGAGTGTGAGGTCAGAGGTTTTGGAGGATGGGGTGATGACTAAGAGTGAGCAATGGGCTTGTTGCGAATTCGAAACCTCAGGAAAAGATCCATGTGTTTGTCCACTTTGCGGGGAATCAAAAAGCGACGTAGCTGAAGAATTATCCTCGGAGAAAGAGATACGGTCGATTTTGATCGAATTTCTCTATATCGACATAACGCAGTGTAAGCGCTGCCAGGAACTGCGAAATAGACTTGAGGAAGTAGTTTCGAGCCTGCGCAATTTGTTGCTTGAAACTGGAATCGATATCAGCGTTCGAAAAAAACATATTCAAACTGAGGCGGAGGCCCGAAAAGTCGGATTGAAAAGCTCTCCCACCATTCGTTTAAACGGACGCGATATTCAGCCGGATCTGAAGGAAAAGGTGTGTGAATCTTGCTCTGAGATAAGTGGTGAGTTTGTGAATTGTCGCGTCTGGAATTTTAAAGGAACCGAATACATCACCCCTCCCAAGGGGATGCTCGTTGATCACATTCTTCGGGAAATTTATGCGGGCTCTGCTCAAGCGACCGAAAAGACGCCTGCGGAAACGGATGTTCCCGAAAATTTAAAAACTTTTTTTGCTGCCAAACGTGGGGAAAAGACCCCAAAATGGGATCGGCGAAAGAGTTGAAACAAGACGATTCTGTTTTTATTTGAGGTATTTCATGGCAACCATGAATGTTGTTGAGGAAAAAGCCGCTCTGGATGCGCAACAGTTCCACTGGGAACTGATGTTTTCGAAAAATCGTGAAATGTTCGGCGCGGCTCCTAGTAGGGCGGCAATTGAGGCCGTAAAAATTTTCAGGAGAAATAATTGTCGAAAAATTCTTGAATTGGGAAGTGGCCAAGGACGCGATACTTTTAATTTTGCTCATTCTGGCTTCAATGTGACAGCAATGGATTATTCGGAAACCGCCAGCAAGGCGATTAGGTCTAGGGCCGGTGCGCTCGGGGTCGCGCATGCGGTCCGGGCGATTTGCCGCGATGTTCGGCAGCCTATGCCTTTTGACGATGCTTCGTTCGATGCGTGTTTTTCCCACATGTTGTTTTGTATGGCGCTTAGAGACGAGGAGATTGAGCGAATCGCCGCTGAGGTTTGTCGGGTGCTCCGTCCGGGCGGGATACACGTCTATACAGTACGGCACACGGGAGATGCGCATTATAAGGCGGGTGTTCATCATGGCGAGGACATATATGAGATGGGTAAATTTATTGTTCATTTCTTCAGTCGGAAGAAGGTTCAGGATCTTGCCGGGGGATATGAAGTTCTGGAAATAGATGAATTTGAAGAAGGAGCTCTGCCTCGAAAGTTGTTTCGGGTGACGATGCAAAAAAAAGATTAAGTCTCAAAATTGTATGGCTCAACCAACAAGCCGAAGTATTGATTATTTATCGTTTTATAAACCTCTGGTTACATTTGCTAATCGCGGTATTAATTCACGTCTGCGAATTTTTCCATGGCGCAGCAAGTTAATTTTTGCCATGAACTGGAACTTTCGGTCCAGAAAATCGTCTAATCGGGCAGATTGAGGATGGCTAATATTCTCTTGGATAAACGCACCCTCGGTCCTCCCACAATGAATGATTTTTTCCTGGAGGGAAGAACCATGAAAAAGTTATTGGTTTTGGCTGGAGTGGTTTCGGTGGCCGTGTTGACGATGTCCCTGGTATCGTCGGCACAGCCCGGTGGCGGCTGGGGGCGCGGTGGCGGTCGCGGTTGGGGCGGGGCTCCTTGTGGACGAACAGGCCCCGTGCATTTTGATTCCTCATCGCTCGAAACGCTGAAGGGCAAGGTGGTTTCGCTTGAGACTGTTGGTGGTTACGGACGATGGCCGATGAATACCCTCAAGATCGAGACCGGGGGAAAAACCACGAGTATTTTACTGGGCCCAGATTTTTATCTTACCGCCCAAAAATTCTCGCCGAAGGCGGGCGATGAGGCTGTGGTGCTCGCTTCTAAGACCGTTAACCGGGGGGATGTCACGCACATCGCCAAGAGCGTCACGGTTGGCGGAACAACGACGGCGCTTCGTGATGAAGCTGGTTTTCCGACCTGGCGCGGCGCAGGGGCGAGTTTCGGCGGCAGGGGGCGCGGTGGTATGCGCGGCGGCCCCGGCAGAGGGCGCGGAATGATGGGCCCCGGCGGATACGGGCCTGCCAATATCCTCCCTCAGAGTGAGTAACCCCTAGGATGGATGCATTTCCGGGAGGCGGTATTCGAATGCCGCCTCCCGGCGGGCACCCGAATATTAATGGTCGTTTGAAAGCGAATGCCTATATTACTTACATGGCCCTCCCTCTGGAAATATAGGAGCTGCCTGTCATGTCTAATGAAACTCTTCCTCTTAAGACATCGGTTAAGACATCGGAAAGAAGAGCATGGGCACCGGTTAGAAGGGCCTGGGCGAAAGAAGCCCGCCTCTGGCGCTTTGGAATCCAAGCACTGGTCCTTTTCTTCATCACCTGGATCGCCATCGCCCATCAGTGGGTGGGAGGCGGCGCGAAAGGTGTCCCCTCGGTAGAGGCCTATTGTCCGTTCGGGGCTGTCGAGGGTCTCTATCAATGGATTGTTACTGGGACATTCATGCAGCGGGTGCACCCGAGCGCGTTTGTCGTTCTCGCTGCGTTAATTGGTGTGACGATTTTCACACGCAAGGCGTTTTGCAGTTGGATTTGCCCGTTCGGAACGATTCAAGAGTGGATCGGAAAGGCAGGCAAAAAGATTCTTGGCAAGCGCTATAACCCGACCGGAAGCTGGGACCGCGGACTTCGTTATCTTAAATACGTCGTGCTTGCCCTTATCGTTGCTGTCACCTGGACGACCGGGACGATGGTGTTCAGGGAATACGATCCGTTCCTGGCCTTTTTCCATTTCGGCATCGACCCGGCCGAGCACTGGATTGGCAACACGATCCTGTTGGCCGTTCTTCTTGGTTCACTGGTGATCGAGCGTTTCTGGTGCCGATACTTGTGCCCTCTTGGCGCGGTGATCGGCATCGTCGGCAAGGCTGGCGGCATGGGAGTCGTTCGTACTGACGCAACCTGCACACTCTGCGACGCTTGCGACAAGGTGTGTCCGGTGAAAGCCGAGCCCATGATGCAGGACAAGGTCACCTCGGCTGAATGCTTGCAGTGTCTTGAGTGCGTGAGCGTTTGCCCCGAGCCTGACACGCTCAAGTTCAGTATGTTCGGCAAAGCGGTTCGCCCGGCGGTGTTCGCTGTCGCTCTGATTGCTATTTTCTTCGGTGTGTTAGGCGCGGGCCGGGTGACGGGCCTCTGGGTCACAGTGGGGCAGGCGAGGGCGACGGATTTGTACGGCAATCTCGATCCTGCCGGTATTCGCGGCTTCATGAATGTCGAGGAAATCTCCAGCGCCTACGGCTTTCCAGTCGCGTTGCTCAAGAAAAAAGCCGGTCTTTCGGATCGGGTAGACCCCAAGGTGTCCATCAAACAGATCGCCGGAAAATACGACATTGAGTTCGACCCCCACATTTTTCGCGATATCGTGGCCGCTCTTCTCAAGGAAAAAGGTGTCTCCGCGGTCGGGTCCGGGCAAATAAAGACGAGTGCCCAGACGCCGGTTCAGGTCGCTGCGGCAAAGCCTCTCGACCCTGACAAGATTCGCGGTACCTGGACGCTCGATGAACTCGTCACGAAAACTGGCATTCCAAAGAAACGATTTGCCGAGGCCGTCGGTTTTTCTACGAAAACATCGGGCGAGAAAAAAATTCGCGACATAGCCCAAATACTCGGGAAGCACGTCGAGCACTTCCGAGAAGTTGTTCGGCAGGGGATACATATCCCCAAAATGCCTGGCCTCAAGGCCGAGCAGATTCGTGGCTACTGGACGCTTCATGAACTGATTCTCAAAAGTGCAGTTTCGAAAGAAGTTTTCGCGAAAAGAATCGGTTTTTCTCTTGATGTATCCGAGAAAAAACAATTGAGGGAAATTGTGCAGCCGATGGGCAAAGAAGTGGAGGTCTTTCGAATCGTGGTGAGGGATATAAAGAAAAGTCGAAAATGATCGGTAGGATTTAATACGGGTTCAATGGTGAGCGCTGGGCAAACTTAGTTCGCACCGTATGGAGGAATTCAACATGGCAGTCCAAAGCAAGACCTTCAAATACCGCACACAGGTCAATTGGGACATAGCAAGAATAGGGACACTTTCATGTAACGGAAAGCCCGATATAAAAGTTGCGACGCCACCCGAGTTTAAAGGCCACGCTGGCATCTGGTCGCCCGAGGACCTGTTTGTGGCAGCGCTTAGCAGTTGCTTCATGACGACATTTCTCGGGACGGCGGAATGGAAGGGGCTCGAGTTTCTCTCTTTCGAGTGTGATGTCGAGGGAACGCTTGCTCGCCCGGATAAGGAATTTCTCTTTACCCACGCCACCCTTAGGCCGAGGGTTGTCCTTCCATCTGATGGTGATGAAGATTTGGCCCGCTGGTGTCTTGAGTTTGCCGAAAAGGATTGCCTCATTGCACATACGATTAGTACAAAAATTTCATTGGAGCCAGAAATCATTTTGGAAGCCCCTGAAATGATGCAGTTGTAGGGGAAAACAGAATGAATAGAGAGGATAAAGTTGTGGAAAAATTAAAAAAAATTGGGGTGGTGATTTTTCAAGCCATTAGCCTAGTTGCGGTGGTTCTCTTCATCTCTGTTGTGTCGAATCGTATGTGGGGCGGAAAACCAGAAAAAATAGAACTTCCTGCTGAATTGACCCTTCGAATGGAAATGCCTCTTAGCGAGGTGGCTGCGGTGAATGGCTTATCCCGGAAAGTTGTTCAAAAAGCCTTTTCTCTTGGGTCCGACGAGGTTCATGGCAAAACCTTAGGTGACCTTGGAATTAATATAGCGAATGCGGAGGTAAGCCTTCGAAAGGCACAAGCTCTTAGCGAACAGCATGGTTCGAAGAACTGGATAAAGATTTTCTCGAAGTTCGCTCTTTGGTTGGTTTTTCTTCTCGTTGTTTTTTATTTGGTTCTTCGAAAGAAAGTGACCCCTAAGCTCCGAAAAGGTATGCTCGCCAGCTCTTTGCTCATCTTTGGCGTTTTGCTCGGCTCAGAACCCAATCCAATGGGGACAATTAAAGACACCATCACGCTTCTGGGAATATCGGGAGTTATTTTTCCTCCCCGGGCCATTGCACTTTCAGTCTTCTTGCTGTCTGTAATTCTTGCCAACAAGTTCATTTGCTCATGGGGATGTCACCTCGGGGTGTTTCAGGATCTTCTCCATCGCCTCAATCGGGGAAAGCGTGATCGTCGGGGAATCATTCCTCAAATAAAGCCACCCTTTTGGCTCTCAAACGGAATTCGCATTGCCACCTTCGCAGCGATGACTGGAGGTGCCTTCCTCTGGGCCTTTGATCTACTTGAGCCCATAGATCCTTTCCGCGTCTTCAAGCCCACTCATCTAAGCATCATCGGAGGAGCTGCGGTCCTCCTCGTTCTGGCTGCGAGCCTGGTTGTTTATCGGCCCTGGTGCAGTTTTTTTTGCCCCTTTGGCCTAGTGGGTTGGCTCGGAGAGAAAATCAGTGTTTTCAAAATAAAGATTGATTACGGTAACTGCCCGAAGTGCAATGCCTGTGTAAAAGTTTGCCCATCAAACGCGATGGACGCTATTCTGTATCGCGACAAGGTAATTCCGGATTGCTACACCTGCGGAGCATGCATGGATATTTGTCCGACGGATGCGATCACTTTTGGCGTGGGCCAAAGAGACAGGCCGACGAATGAATGGCTGGAGATGCCTATGGGCAAGGTGCGATTTAAAGAGGAAATTAAGGAGGCTGTGTCCACTTTAAATGGGGTGTCTCCCATGAATAGCGCCAAAAAGATCGAAAAAATTGTTGCATAAACCTATATTTAATAGTGAGGATTATATGGCGGCTGGGGTCGGCCTACCCTGTTTGTTGGAGGGAGGGGTGCATGTATCCGGTTCGGCTTCATTGTTTTGATGGACAGATATTTAGCCGCATTCTGGACACCCACTTGTTTTTGTTGGTCATAGATGCCGAGAGTTCTCCTCGCTACGACCTGGAGTGCCTCAAGACATCAGTATTCGCTTTTCTTCTCGAATACTTAAATCTCATTCTCGCGCAAAGAGCAATCGTGAGGCTAACCGCCATGAGCTTAGCCTCGAAAATGCAGCCGAAGAAACTTCTGTGTTCGTGTTGTTAATAGAACTGTCATCTAAAATTATATCCATGGGCATAAGCCTACCTAGATGCCTAAAGGAGGTTTGAGATGAACAACGATATATACCCAAGACAAATTCAGAACTTTCTCACATGGCAGGCAAGGAAAAATTTACAGCCGGAGGAGAAAATTAAAAAGCCGGAGCCGTTCGTCACCATTTCGCGCGAGTATGGGTGTCAGGGCTACCCCCTAGCTAGAGCACTTGAGGAGCGGCTGAATGCAATCTCTTCTGAGCCAACCCCTTGGGTCGTCATGGGAAAAGAGGTGATTGAGAACATTAACAAGAAAGAAGGAAAGGCCGCAGAATTTGCCGAGGCGCTTAGCAGTGGCAGAAGAGGAATTATTCGCCAAACGGTCGAGGTGCTGATCAGCGGCCACCCCACGGAACTTCGAGCTTATGAGTCCCTGGCGGAAACGCTCATATCGCTTGCCAGCGCTGGACGCGTCATTCTTCTGGGGCGTGGTGGCGCGTGTGTCTGTGGCGAGGTCGATAGCGGGTTTCATATTCGACTGGTGGCTCCCCTTCGGTGGCGTGCGGAAAAGATTGGCAGCGAAGGAGAAATCGCCACCATCGAAGCCAAGTCCATCACAATTAATGAGGAAAAGAGACGAGAAGCATTCGTTCGGGAGTTTTTGGGAACTGATGTCACCGATCCGTTAAATTACGATATTGTTATCAACAACATGCGAAATTCGGTGGAATCGATTGCCGACATGTGCGTCTTGGGGATGAAAAAAAAGGGAATTATCTAAGGTTGACAGCCTATGCTGCGACTCCAAGGAAGGGACAACCCTTGGACGCGAGTCCAAAAGGGATAAGGGTTGTCCTCGGGTGATAAAAAAACGAGTTCTTGAGAAGAATGAACAAACACATAGAAGGAAAAGTGGAACCCACGAATTGGTGAAATAGTCTCACCAGCCCGCACTAAAACCCCAATTCTTTTTCCCTTTGCTTGCCCATCATCCAAACCGTGACCGATGTGCCTGCGGCAACAAAGCAAAGAATTCCCGCGAAGACAAAGGCTGTTAGATATCCCTTGGTCGAGTCGAACAATACGCCGCCGACTACAGGGCCTAGGATTCCAGCCACGCCGTAGGCGGTGAAAATCCAACCATAATTGCTCCCGAAGTTCTTCGCGCCAAAATAATCCGATGTTGCCGAGGGGAACAGCGCGAAATTACCACCGAAGTTCAGTCCCACCCAGGCTGAGGCCAGGAAAATAGCCGATACTGAATTGACGCTCACCAGGAGCATGAACGCCATCCCTTGAGCTAGAAACATCATCATCATGGCGCGGGGGCGGTCGATGATGTCACTCACTTTGCCCCAGAAAATACGACCCAACGCGTTGAATATTGCGAGGATTCCCACGGGTTCGACAAAACGTCCGAAGCCACCCATCCATTCGGGCGCGAAGGTTCTTCCTTCTAGAATAGAGGTCATCATTGGCTTCCACTGGCCGATGGCCATGAGACCCGAAGTGGCGCCGAAGATGAAAGTGAGCCAAAGCATGCAGGCCAGAGGTGTGTTCAGCATGTCGCGCCACTCTGTTTCCTTGGCCGACTCCTTGGCAGGCTCTGGGGCTTGCCAGCCTGGCGGGCTCCAGCCCTCGGGCGGATTCCGCAATAGGGCTGCCCCTGCGACAACCGCTCCCGCGCAGACAACGCCATGAAGAATGAAAAACGCCTTCCAGCCAATTCCGAACCCGCCGCCCTTAGCGATGCCGAGCCCGATCAGGAGAATTTGCGAGAGTCCGAAGGCCTCCCCGTCGGAAGTGGGAGGCAATAGCAGTGACGAGGCCGGGCCAGCGAAAAATAGCGCTCCTGCGCCAAAACCCGCGACTGATAGGCCCGCGATGAGTCCTTTTTTCTCTGGATACCATTTGGTTGCTGCGGCAATTGGACAGACATAGGCGAAGCCGATTCCGGCCCCTCCGAGGACACCGTAGGTAAGGTATAGGGTCCAAGGATGTCCGGGATGAACGGTGAAAGCGCTTAGAATAAAGGAAAGACCGAGAAGTATTCCGCCAATGCTGGCCACCTTTCGGGGACCAATACGGTCTTGAAGCCGTCCCGCCGGGATCATCACAATGGCGAATGAGAGAAGCGCAAATGAAAATGCCCATTGGGTCGTGGTGCGGCCCCAGCCAAACTCGATCTCAAGAGGCTTAACAAATACACTGAAGGCGTAAACTGTTCCCAGTATGATTTGGACGATCAGGCCACCCGCGACGACCGTCCAGCGACTATGATAATCGCGATCTTCCATCAACCGATCTCCATTTAAATTACGCAAAAAGAAATGGCCGATAACTTCAATTTAGTTCCAAGGGCCGTAAATAGCTATAGATGAGATTATGTAGCTAATCGCTACTTTGCATTTTTTTGTTCGCCGGAATGCGTACGTCTCTCAAAGCAATTGTTCATGGTGAAATCCTATTCATTCTCATGGGAGGTGAAATAGATCTTCTGGAATCGAAGAGCAACATTAACCAACCCAATTAAGACGGGAACTTCCACCAGGGGACCTATCACGGCGGCAAATGCAGCGCCAGAGTCGATTCCGAACACAGCAATCGCCACAGCTATGGCCAATTCGAAATTATTACTCGCAGCGGTAAACGATAAAGTGGCTGTCTTGGAGTAGTCAGCGCCAATTTTTCGCCCCAAGTAGAAACTGACCAGGAACATGACTACAAAGTAAATGAGGAGGGGCGCCGCTATCCGTAGGACATCTAGCGGAATTTGTACGATCAGATTTCCCTTAAGACTGAACATGACCAAGATTGTAAATAGAAGTGCTGTTAGCGTTATGGGGCTGATTCTGGGAATGAATTTCAGTTCATACCATGTCTTCCCCTTGGCTCGGATGAGGATAAACCGGGTGGATAACCCCATCAAGAAAGGTATTCCGAGATAGATGAAGACGCTTTCGGCAATTTGCCCCATGCTGACAGAGACGACACTTCCCGTTAATCCAAATAACGGGGGCAAAACGGTGATAAAAAAATAGGCGTAAACGCTATAAAATAGGACTTGGAAGATACTGTTGAAAGCGACCAGGCCCGCCGCGTATTCCGTATCGCCCTTGGCCAACTCGTTCCATACGATCACCATGGCGATGCAGCGAGCCAGACCAATCATGATAAGGCCTACCATGTACTCGGGATAATCCGACAGGAAAAGTATTGCCAAAAAGAACATGAGGATCGGACCGATTATCCAGTTTTGGACCAGAGAAAGACCCAGGATCTTCCAGTTGAGAAACACGTCGCCCAGTTCTTCGTATTTAACTTTAGCCAGCGGCGGATACATCATGAGAATGAGCCCGATGGCGATTGGGATGTTTGTCGTGCTCACCTGAAAACGGTTTATGAACCCTTCTACGCCAGATATGGAGTAGCCGATGCTTACACCGGCTCCCATGGCTAAAAAAATCCACAAGGTCAGATTGCGGTCAAGAAACGAAAGTTTGTTCCTGGCCCTCATTGTTTTGTCATCAGGCCGGTGCGTGCGGTTGATTTTTTCATTCATATCTATTCGCCTTTTTTTGTGGACTTGTCTGAGCATAAAAAAATGTCTTCACAAAAAGTTACCGATATTTCGAATGGGAAAAAAATTAGTTTCGGTAGCATGCACAAAGCTCTTCTAAGTCCAATTTCTTTAAAGTTGCTAGCTTCTTGGAGTCATCTTGAAGCACTGCCGTCTCGGCCAAAGATTGAATCATCCATTTTAAAGCGTTTTTCACTTCAATGGGTGCGTCTTTGCTTGCGAGTCGATAAAAGTGCCATCGGCCTTCCTTGCGTTTCTCAAGCAGGTCCGCCTGAAGCAGTAGCGACATGTGTTTTGACACCGTGGAAGGGGACAGCTCCAAAAGTTCAATGAGCTGGCACAAGCAAAGCTCGCCATCTTTAAGGGCCATCAAAGCCCGGACGCGAGATACGTCGCTTAGTGCCTTCGTGATGGCCAGGAAATTTTTCATGTCTCTCCTCTGGTTGGTTCGTTACTTCGCCTATTGACGAAATATAGGACAATGATTCCTTATCTGCAATTGCGTAATTGTATGACAATTTTTTCATGTAATGAGATGGGGGAAAATAAATTCTAATTCCCTGAAAATTCTATAAAGTTCTCTGTTAAATATTTGAAATTCCCTGTTCCAAATTCGAGGTTGGATCCCTCGAAATCTCTTGTTGGTAAGCGTATCCGGGCAAGTTGGAGGAAAATATTCCCTCAAAACTAGAAAAAATCCCTGTATATTTCCTGATAAACCGGGAATTCGGGAGAGAATGGTTCCGAAGGATTCCTCACACCACCAAAGAGTCTCACCAAGTATTTTCCGCAGCCCGGGAACCTCAAAAGGTCCTGGGTTGTGGGCGTATCCGGGGGTTTTTAGTGGGGAAAAAGCTTTCTCCAGAGAATCCTTCAGCTCTAAAATCGGCCCCAAAGCGCCCTATTCTATGCCGCCAAAAACAAGGTCTAGTTTCGAATGATTTAGGCTGGAAATTCGGTGGAAAACCCCAGCAATTCTCGCTACGCCATCCAGCTAAGAGACAGGATCAACTGTAGAAGGTGGAATAAATTGGTCACTCAGGGCTGTTTGCTCTGTTCTGGGTTCGTAATGAAAAGGTAATAGTATTCCCAAAACTTTTTATTGTCGTGACGGGTTTTATGTTTTTTGATTTACGAGAAGTTCACAAGTTTTAATTAAATTGTTCACCATTTCGGTGTAACTGTAGCTGTCAATAATTTCGGCGGACCGCCTTCCGAATGAGTCCAGTTTGTCCTTGCTTTGGAAAACCTCGAGAATTTTGGAGGCTAAAATATCCACGTTTCCAGTGGGCACAATATAACCATTCTCACCGTTTTTGACCAGATCGAATGCGCCACCCACCATGTCGGTCGCAATGATGGGAAGCTCGAAATTCATGCCTTCATTGAGGGCCAGGCCCCACACCTCGTCCCAGGCTGAGGTCAATACCATGACATCTGCTGCGATGTATACATTGGGGATTTCGGTCTGGTTGAGGAATCCGGTGATATGGACATCGGTGATGGCGGATTTTTCCACCTCCTTTTGAATGTCGCCTCGAAGAGGTCCGTCACCAGCGAAAAGTAGGGCGCAGGAAGTGGAGCTTCGAACTTTTCGGTATGCTTCCAGAAGGAGGAGCGGTTGTTTTTTCGGAACCAGTTTCCCGCAAAATAGAATGATGGGCCGATTGTCGGAAATACCAAACCTGGAGCGAATATCTGCTCGCTCGGGGAGTCGGAGTTCATTTTCCTTCCTGAAATATTCATTGTTCACGCAGTGGGGGGCAAAAAATAACTTGTCATCCTCTGCCCCGTATGTTTTAAAAAAATCCCGATTGCAGGCACCAACGTACAGAATCCCTGAAATTCCTTTTAAAAAGCCCCGCAAAATTGTATTTTTGAACAATTTTCTGGCCCATGATTTCCCGGCGTTATCGAGAAGGTAGGAATCGCCCCTGAGTAATACCGGGATGCGAAGGGCGAGGGCAGCAAAGTATGCCGTCCAGCTGGGCAGAGAGTTGTAATTGTTGATCCACAATATATCGGGCCGGTATTTATATAATTCCTTCATGATATCGAGCGCGGGGTATTTTAGAAATTGATGTTCGTAGCCCTCCAGCAAGGGAATGTCCCATTTGACCGTAGTTCCGAAACCGGGATCGACATATTCGTCTATCCCTTTTGAGCAACAGAAAAAGGCTTTGAATTGTATTTTTTCATGCTTGGCGATCTGCTTGTAAACGGGTCCATGATATTGAATGGGATGCGTGTGAAGAACAGCAAGGCGAATAGGTTTTTGGGGGGAGGTATTCAACTTCTACCCTTTTTCGGTGTTCGGTCGAAAGATTCTTTGTATGCTCAGGCTTTCGCCCGGGACCCTGTTGGCAAAGTATCGGTTTTTGACATGAGCTTGCCAAGTTCATGGAGAACATTGCGAACCCGATCCGGATAAGAGTAGGAGGAGTTCATGCACCTCTCGTGGCCCGACGTTGCAATCGTCTCTCTTTCCATCTCGTTTAATAGATAGTACCGACATTTTTCCACCAGTTCATCGTCGGAGAAAAAATATTCCGCCTCGTTTCCTTCTTCGAAATACCCGAGTGTTTCTTCCGTCCGCTCTGCGAGCATGAATCTTCCAACTGCCGGAATTTCGAAGGTTCGTCCGGATGATTGATTTCGATTGAATTTGGAATTGATGGCCAGGCATATTTTCGCGCTCGCCAATTCGTTTATATAGTCTTCCTTGTATATCGAATGGAATTGTGATTTATCCGAAGTGAGGGATTTGTCTTTTGCCCTCTCCCATGAGCCGCCCCAAACCTTTACCTCGAATCCTTCGTGCTTCAGGCGGAGGATTGATTTTTCAGTGGAGGCCTCCCAGTGGCCGATAAAAACGATATCGGTCTTGAATCGGCTGGGGGCATCTCGGGAGATTTGCGGCGGGCTGTGGAGTTCGGGGTCATAGCCGAATTCATCCCGGATGACCTTCTTGGCACCCATTTCGTACAGGGGCGGGATATTCAGGGCGTTGGTCGTGATGTGGACATCGTACATATCGATCGAGTTGCGATAATGGCGAGTCTGGTTTCTCCGGATGCTACTTTGGAAATCATCCGTTGTGTAGTGAGCGATGAGCGATTTAGTAGACTTTCGAACTTTTTCTAAAGCTTCAGGGTATACGTAAAAGCCTTGTTCAATCCAGATGAGATCCGGATTTGTCTCCTCGGTCCGGCGGATTAACTCGGCATTGAATTTCCTTAATCCGGGCCCGATTAAAAAATTTGATTGGACCCTCGACATAAAACGAGAGGCAAGGCGGGTTGATTCCGAGGAATTGAGTGTATGCACATCGTGGCCCTGAGCGTTAAAAGCCCTGTAGCGGGTATCTGTCGTACTCCAGGGATATACGTTAAGAGGGCCCACCATTAATATTTTCATTCTTCTCTCAATGTATCGATAAAGATGCGGTCAGTTTGTTCCTCGGACAGGATTGTTCTGCTGGTTAGCCCAGGGAAGTCCACCGTACCAGGCGTTCTATTGGAAACATGCCGTCCCAGGGCGCATCGTAAAGGCTCATGTTCCCGATAGCGGGGCATCGCTCTACCCCTTGTGCGGTCAGGGCTTCGGCAAGCTTCATGCCCCGTTCCCCCACGCTCAGGCCGGCAGTTTGGGTGTTGACCGAGCACAATGGAGGTATGTCGAAAATATCGTCCACCGGCCGGACGAAAACTGTACGAAGATAGCACGGGTCGGCGAGATTTGATTCATCCTCATTGTAGGCTACAGTCCATCCGATATCTTTTCCGTAATAGGCTTCTCCACGGATATCATATTCAGCGCGTACCGAAAGGATTCGGATAGTGTCCGCAGGAGTGACCTCCCGCAGGGGACGCCTGTTAGCCGCTGCTCCCAACGCATCTCCAAAAATTCTCGCAAAGCCTACGGGTGTTACCGAACTGCCTCGTTCCACAAAAACGTTGTGCGGCGAATTGCATCCTTGCTGGTCGAAAGCGATAACATCGCGCGCAAGGTTGTGGGCAACTTTGGAGGCATCGTCTTCGCTCGATAGATGTTCGGTACCAACGACGGCAAAAGATATCTTCGGTCCAAAAATAATATCTTCGGTGCCGAATCGGCGAGGTAGATTCATGATGGCTTCTACGGCGGTCCGGTTGCCCCACGCTATGCGCACATCCGCGATGGCTGAGAGGGCCCGCTCTGCTTCGATGTCTTCGCGGTCCACATAGATAACGGCCACAGCGTCGGTCAGTATTTTTCCCGACACGCCAACGCCAGCGGAAGTTTTCCACTCGAACCGGGACAATGACTCCAGCATGGCCGGTAACAATCCGGCGTTTTCACTTGGCGCTTTGATGATATTGGCATTTTTGGTCAACAAACCCTGCAAAAGGGATAGCATTCCCAGTACTGGAACATTTCCCGCTATCCAGTGGACAACGGTGCCCCGGGGCTGGGCTCGAAATTTCCGGGATTCGATGTTGCCCAGAATTTCAAATTGGTCGAGGCTTTTGCGGTTTCCGTTGACGGAAAGGTCACATAATTTCTCCAGGTTGGCCCGGCGCATCCATAGTGGAATATAGCCGGTGCCCATTTCCCGGGTTACGTTTGCCAGGGGATGATCCACACGCATTAAATCCCTGGCGAAAGCATCCATAATACCGATGATCGCGTCGATAGAGAGTTTTTTTAGCTCCTGCTGGCCCCTCCGGATATTTTCGGCAGTAGGCTGAAGCGTTTCGGTTGCCGGTGCCTGGAGGGGATCTCCCGTAACCGGGATGAAACTCTTCCCATCTTCGAAGAGGTTATGGATTTTCACGATGTAATTTTCTCGAAAATTAGTTTGTGTCTGAGGATATTTCGTAGATGTGATCGGGCAGCGTATCGCCGCAGCCCCGAACCTCTGATTCTGGAGCCCGTCCGATAATCTCAAAGGATGTTCCGTGTTTCCCGTCGGGCCCTGGCTCCCGAGTTACGATACGGCCAATGTCGTCGAGCAACAGCGCCGCCCCCGGATAACTGTTCGGGAGGGGGGTGATGAATTCAAGAAGTCCATATTCTCCGTCGGGGACAGGTTCCAGTGTAAGCGGATCGCGAACGATAACTTCTGAGAAGCAGGGGGTGCGTTTTACTCCGTTTCCATTGTCCGGATAAATGACCCCGAGTTGTTCGGTAAAACCATAAATATCACGGACATTCCCGGCTGGAATTCCGAATACGGCGGACGCTTGTTCATTTAAAATTTCCCTGGTGACGGCCTGATCTTGAAGCATTTTCCAGCCCCCGAAGTGCAACAAAAATGTCTCTTCGGGAAAATCCAAACAAATTCCCTGTTCGTATAATGGCTGGATAACATATTTGTAAACCATATATGTATATCCCAGAACGGAAAATGGGGTTCCGGAAATTTTAAAATCTTCAACTGTTTTTTGCAACAGGCTTTCATTGAGCCGGGGCTGATTTTCGACATCGTCGAGAATGTAAACTTGCTGACTCGCGGCCATGAGGTAGCCCCGCATTCCCGCGATTCTGGCGGAAAGGTTGACATCGTTTCCTTCGGCTCTGGATGGTTCCACATCGGCCAGCAAGAATGGTCTTCTCTTGCCGCCAAAGAAATCGCTCATGACGGAGGTAAGCGCTTTCATTTGACGTGTGCGGGTTACATTGTCTATGGGTACGCGGCTTGGAATTTGAGATGAAACGCCGCTTGAGGCCAGTATCTTCACGATATCGTCCTGTTCGCCAACAACAAGATCCATATGTTTGAAGAGCGCGGCCGGCAGATAGGGAATCTCGGATAAATCATCGAAGGCTGTCGAGGGGGCGAAGCCCTGCTTGTTCATCCACTTCCGGTAGGGAGGGCAGTTTTCGTAATGATGGGCAATCGATTCTGTCACAGCACCGGAAAGGTATTTTTGTTTTTCGGTCCCATTAAGGCTGAACGGCGGACGGGACAATAGATTATCCGTTGCGGATGTCATCAGAGAGTTTCCAGAATCTCGGTGAGATTCTCCACCTTGACGGGAATCGGATTTGTCCTCAAGCATCTATCCGCCGCAGTAGAACTGGTAAGGGCTTCGATTTGATCCACCGTAGGGGATTCTCCCGTCATTTCGGCCAGTGAAGCCGGTAAACCCGTATCTAAGTATAGCCGCTCTACTTTTGTGAATAAAGTGGAGCGGTTTCCGGTTCCGGTATCGACCGCGAGTTGGTCGTATTCGGCGGCAGTTTTTTCATGGGCCTCGTTATAGCGGAGACCGGGCATGAGAAAAAACGCAGTCGCTAGAGCATGGGGGAGTTTGAGCGCTTCGCCCGCGCCATGCGATAGGCCATGGACAATTCCCGTTGAGGCGGTGTTTTGCGCAATTCCGGCATGATACGCCGCTAATTGAAGCGCTTCCCGAGCGAGAATGTCTTCCGGGTTCGAAAAGGATATGGGCAGGGCGTTGAAAATTAGCCGAATGGCTGTTGCCGCGTGGGTTTTAACCATCGGGCTGCTCATCCTCGATACATAGGCTTCAAAGGCGTGAGCCAGAGCGTCAAAAGCAGATTGAGCCGTGAGGGAGGGCGGCTGGCCCGTCGTTGTTTCCGGGTCCAGTATAACGATGCGGGGAATCCATTCGGGGGATACGTGAGGCATTTTTTGCCCGGAACTTGCCGCTGATATGACAGCAGTGATCGATCCTTCGGCGCCCGAGCCGGAAGTTGTTGGGATGGCTATCAGTTGCGCCTTTTCGCCGAGGGGAGGAATTTCGGTAGGTTCTGCGAAATTCAATTCCGGGTGCTCGTAGGCGGCCCATGTAAATTTAGCGCTGTCGATAATCGAGCCGCCTCCTAAGGCGACGATCCAGTCGGCTTTCTCCTCGGCGGCTCGCGCTGCAAGCTGTCCAACCTCGTCCAGGGTCGGTTCCCCACCGGGATAGATTTCCACGGTTGCCACTGCGCCGGCTTTGTCTAAATGGCCGACCGCTTTTTCGAGCGTTCCGTTTGTCTCGGCGGATTTCCCGGCGATCACCAGAACTTTTTCCTCGGGAAGAGCGGACAAGCGACTCAATGATTTTCTGGAGTAGCACACTTCGCCGGGAGCGATTTCCCGCTTCAACATGCTTAGAACCATTTTTTTTCGATCCATCATATTTTTGTGCCGCCTGAAAGGACTTGTCTCTTGATTTTCCCGCTTGAGGACTTGGGGATTTTGTCGATGCTCTGAAATGATTTGGGTATTTTATATTCTTCCAATTTTCCGCGCAGGCTATTGATGATCATTTTGGACGATATTTCCTTCTCGCTAACGATATAGGCCAGAACGGCTTCACCCGTAATCCCATCCGGATCCGGAACACCTACACACATGGATTCGGTGATTCCAGGACATTGATTCAAATGTGATTCGACACCGTCTGGATCAACTTTATATCCACCGATATTGATAATGTCGCTTTTTCGACCGGCCAGGTACAGGTAGCCGTCAGAATCCAAATATCCGATATCCCCGGAGTGAAATCCCTCACTTCCCATGGAATTTTTTGTCAGCTCAGGCTGATCCCAGTATCCCTGCATGACCATTCCTCCAGAGACGACAATTTCGCCCGGCGTGCCCAAGGGGGCAGAACGCCCGTCGTCATCCAGTATTTTCACCTTGATGCCGGGGCTCGGAAGGCCAACCGAGCCGGGCTTGTCCTTGTCCCGATGGTATTCGGTAAATACTGAGCGGGTGGCTTCTGTCATGCCATAGTGGTGGTAAATGTGTGTGTCGGGCAACAGGTCCATCAACCACTGCTTGGTATCCGGATGAATTGGCGCGCTTCCAATTTCGATGTACCGTAAAGTTTTAGCAGCCTCTCCAATTCGATCCCGGGTCAGTCGCCGCATGATTTCGAATCCGGCGGGGACGAGAGCGAGACCGGTCGCCCGAAGGGCGAGAAGACGCATTAATATAGCGGCGGCATTATTCAGATTTGGCTCGATGATAAGCGTGTTACCCGTCAGGGCCATGCACCGTAGTCTCCCCAGACCGAATGAATGGCTCAGGGGGATGGGAACGAGTTCAGTATCATCGGGTCCGGGTTGTATAACGGCGTTGATATGGCGCGCGCCACTTAAAATGTTTGCATGCGAGAGCAAAACCCCTTTGGGGCGTCCCGTTGTACCAGTTGTGTAGAGAAGATCGGAGAGAGAGTCAGGGGTGGCCCGAATTTCAGGCAAGTCCCTGGCAGCTTCAGAAGTTAATTCATCGAAGGTTGCAATTGGGGTATCGAACTCGCCGTCGTTTTTGGCTGCGACGAGAAGCCGGGCCTGACAGTCTGCTACGAGCATCAGTTTTTCATTGTCCGGCGTTTTCGCATCGATCATCACGGCGACTGCGCCAATGGCGTGGATGGCAAAGTAGCTAAGAGCCAAATCGATTTGATTTTCGGCCGAAAGGGCGACTCTGTCGCCGGGCGATATCCCTCGCTTCGACAGCCCCTGTGTGATGGCCGCCGTTCGCTCGGCCGCAGCGCCATAAGTAAAAGATATCTCGCCGCTGATAAAGGCCGAATGATCGGGGTGATTCCTAGCGTAGGCGAAGAAGTGGGAAACCAGAGAATTCGCTTCCGAAGGCATTTTAGGGAGTCCTGGATTCAACGAGGTCGCGAATTTTCTGAACGGTATCCAGGGAAATAATTTCCTCCATCTCTAAGGAGGAATTTATAGCAGATTCGATTTCCATCACAATGCGCAAATGTCCCAGGGAGTCCCAACCGGGAACTCCTTCAAAGCGCATAGAATCGTCCAATTCAAAATCATCATCCAAGTTAAGCGCACTTTGGAATATTTGTTTCACTAATTCACTGGTTGACAGTTTGAGTCCCTCCAAATGGAAAGCAAAATTAGCTTATGAATTGATATTTATCAAAAAGATAAAAGTGCTCAATTGCCACTATATCAGTCTTATGCCGATTTTGGGAGGCATAATAAACAAGTCATTTTTTATGACTCGATCTCGTGTGTTCGCTCAATCAGGCTGTTTGTATTGGGTAGAATGAAATGGTGGCTATAGTTATTGTGCGTCATTTTTTTGAATCAGCTCAACAATTCCGATGGGGGTGTACAAGAACGCGACAACGCAGTTGTTAAATAACATTGACGGCTTAGGTTCGGAGATGACAATAGATTTCCTTTCTCTTTTCAGGAAAACGATAGCGTTATTTATGTTTTCCACCCGGAAACAGGTATGATAAAAATTCTGATTGTTATTAACGAATTTCTGTACAATATTTCCAGATATCAATTCAATTTTTAGGTCTTCTTCGTTCGTCAGCAAACACAGGATAGCATCTTGGTTTGAATCAAAAATGACATCACCTTCACTTTTGATTTCGAAAAAAGTATTTACTATTTCTTTGCATTGCACGAAACTTTTACATGCAATTCCTAAGTGGTGAAATTTAAATGTAGGTGTGGTTTGAGGATTTTTCATCTTTGTGGTCTTTTAGTAAAAATCGTAATTGTGGAGACTCTCTCCAACGCATCCGCACTTGAAGAACGCTCGGAGTTTACCAAGCCCCATCAGTTTCATAAAGGCTCGAATACCATCTTTTCTCATCCTTTAGTATATCTGTCAGTTGTTTATTTGCAATGCGGCAAATATACGGAAAGCTGGGCAAGTATCTTTTGTAAGGCTTGTATTTGTCGAGGCAATCCCTGATGACTCGTGGGAATCCGATTACTTCGATTACTCCGCATCCGCTTTCGCGCGCGTACTTATAACAGCCTCGAAAAAGATGGTCGATAATTTTGGGGTCATCCTTTTCAGCTATTAAGTCCACGATTTTCGAACGGAGTAAGCCGATTGATGGCTCGAATTCGCTACGTAGCACTGCATATCCAATTAATCTGCTGTTGTCATGGCAGCAAATGATTTTAGTTTTAAAGGTTTTTGCGGGTGGGTTGTAATGCCATCGAAGAAGAGCGGAATTTCTGCTAAACTGAATACGATTCCGTTCTATTTTTTTTCGTTCCCAGAGTATTTCAAATTCGTAACTTATTTCCAGTGGGTCAATTTCTGTCATGTGAAACTTATCTTGATTGTCGATTGAAAATTTTCGATAGAGTTGCTCGAAAAAGAATACGGGCAAGCCTAAGATTTTTCCGCCCAACAGTATAGGGTAAGAGGATTGCCCTTTTCTTTTAAGGCCAGCTTCGATAAATTGGGTTGGATTAAGTATCCAATATAATACTTGGTTGTAATCGTGTTGTGGTATTTTTTTTCCTTTAAGGAACTCGAAAAGTTTACATACAGATTCGATGCCTGTTGTTATGAAAAGGTCAACGTTTTTTTGTTTGAAAAATGTGTCTGCCAAAAGAATGCTGTAGGCGCGGTATTTTGAGTCAACTCCCATTGCAGTTGATGTCGTTGCTACATGTCTTTCTTCGTCGAGATAGAATACATGGGGCATATTTCCGATGTGCCCCACAGTTTTTTCCCCGTCTAGAAGGAACCATCCGTGAGGAAGATCGATCCCCTCTTCTTTAAACGTGGGGTTGCTCCATAGGTGATCCCAGTACTCTCGGGAATCACTGGACAGGCCGACTCTTTTTTTTAATTCCTCAAATTCCGAATAATCTTCGAATTCTACTTCTCTTAAGGTTAGTTTGGGAGAATTATTCATGAGAATTGTAAAGCCTTGTGGGTGAAGAGACGCCTTCAGTATTTATGGCGCAACAGTCTGCGATACTCAACAGAAAATCAGGTTAGAAAAATTTATTGGTTCCCGGTAATCTTGGAGAAGCATCAATCATCATAAAAGCACCAAACCGCAAATTGTCATTTCCCAATCAGAACCCTAACTAAAATGATATTACCATGGATCGGTTTTGTTTGTAGAAGAAATTCGAATTTGGATGCCGGAAACACTCGATATAACTCTTAGCATGATCCCCTCCCCAGGTGGCTGGGGTGATGCCGGGGTGTGAGCAATATGAAAATTATTGTTGGTCCCTTCGGGGTTTGATCTAATATGTTTTCATTGTGAATTCATTTGCGCTTCGCAAAAACGAAACAATTTCCATCAAAACCCCTATTTGTTTCATCAACCCTCTTGCATTCAAGGGAGAAAATACTTACGAAGAAACCTTCACTTTCCAGTTTTGTTTTGAGGTTTTCTACTTTTCCAAATTCAGGATGAACTTCCATCGCAATTTTCTTTACGGTCGACAGCCAGGCGGTATCCCGATTTAACAAATCAAACTCAGATCCCTCGATATCTATTTTTAAAAAATCTATCACCTTTAAATTATGGCGAGACAAAATTTTATTCATCGATAATATGGGAGGTTTTTTTCCATAGTGTGATGCTGATTCTAGTCCATTGTAATCACTAAATAGGCCCGATTCGGAGCCTATCATTCCAAATTCAATTGAAATTTTATCCATCAGGTCATTTTTTTTTGCGTTTAGTCGTATCTCATCTAAAACCCCCGATTGAGCTTCGACCGCGATTACTTTTTTTCCCAAAGTTGCTGCAATCATTGAAAAAACGCCTACATTGGCACCTAAATCGACTGCCGTATCATTATGATTTATTTCAAATCCAGCCGGAAGGAAATAAACTCCTCTTAAGTAAATCTCCCGGACACCCCCAAAATACCTTCCATCCAATTTTATACTTCTATTTGAAACGCGAGAAATTATATCCAATCCGGCCATGGCAAGATCCGCGGAGACTAAATTTTTATTCTTTATTATTATTCTGTAGTTTAGAAATAGTTTGCCCAAATAAACAAAAAATATTCTCAATCCGCAAATTTTAATCATGCAAACTAAATCTTTGAAAACACACCAAATTTTCATTGACAATCCAATAGCCCTCTCCGAACCCTGAGTTTTTACGTAAATAACTTTAGGTACCAAGATATTTTCCTTATTCTAACCAAAATTATGAGACAATTTTTATCATGTTTCAAGTTCAGGAATATTCATCCTTCTTTTGGTAGGGCCTCTCACGGTGGGGGAGTTGAGTGCGAGGAAAGATTCTTCTGAGGTATAATCTATAGTTTAATCCATTTTTGAATGACTTCACGGAGCGTGTGCTTTCTCGAGTCTATGGTTGGCCACCATCTGCTTTTGAGTTTGCAGTTCTCCTCCTCAAGCTGTCTCAGATGCCTGAGTTCGCTGGTGGCAGGACCTCCGTGCTTCTTCTCCCAGCGGTAGAATGTCTCCTCGGTGACTCCCATCTAGCGGGTCACTTCGGATATCGAAACTCAGGTCTCAGCCTGTTTGAGGGCAAAGGCTATTTAGTTCTCTGTAAACTTCGAATTGCGCACGGCAAAATCCCCCTAGCGGGTGAATTTGTCAGAATACTCATTTTGCCGCTGAAGTAGCTTTTCGGGAGAACGTCAAATCCACCAAATTTGACTCTAACTCCATGATATGGGATGGGAATGGGTTCTGGAATGAAATTAGCGAATTGAAAATAGGTAGTTTCGCTGATAACATAAGACCAAATGCTGTCCACAATTAAATAAATTTTGGTTAACCGAACCTATGGAGGCTAATAAACAGTTAGTATGAATGAAAATTTAACAATTCCTGCAATACCTCATCTTAAAGATTATTTGTCCATTTTATTCAAACATAAATGGTTGATTGCATTGATCTTTTTGGCAACCCTCACTGTCTCCCTAGTATTAAATTTCAAGGCTGTACCTATCTTTTCGGCGGCTACCAGAGTGTTGATCGAGCCGGAAAACCCCAATGTAATTAAATTTGAGGAAGTGTTGGGACAAAGTGTGGGCCATTCACCGGAGTATTTATCGACACAGTATAAAATTCTTTCTAGTCGGGCTCTGGCTGGCCGTGTTGTAGATGCGCTTCATTTGGATTCCAGGGAAGGGTATGGAATTTCCAGAAAACAAGTACAAACATTTAGTATGAGGAGCCTTGTAGGCGAAGCAATCGCATTTTTACAGATTAAATTGGGAAATCCGAATGTCGGTGGCAGGAAAAAACAACCGAATATGCAATCCCTTACCCCTAGAAGAAGAGCTATGAATGCTCTTGCCAGTCGCCTCCAAATTTTACCCGTAAGCAGGACTCGGCTTGTGGACATAGTTTATGAATCACATGATCCAGTAATCGCGGCACAAATGGCAAATAAGATTGGGGAAGTGTATTTGAAGATGACTCTTGATCTGAAATATAAAGCCACCCGAGAAGCGACCGAATGGCTGAATGTTGAATGGAATAAATCTCGTAATTTGTTATTGGAATCTGAGCGGAAACTTCAAGATTACAAGGAAACTCATAACATTGTATCTTTGGAAGACCGGGAAAATATTATTACGCAAAAATTGAAGAATTTAAACAAAGTTGTGATGAATGCGAGGACGGAAAAGATTTCTCTAGGGTTATTGACAGGGAAATTGCGTTCCGAAAAAAATATTGAAATCCTTTCATCGTTGCCTGAAGTCATTGATAATGATCTTATTCAGAGTATGAGACGTGAGATGATTTCCATGCTGAATAAGCAATCTGTGTTGCTTAAAAGATACAAGAATGGTCATCCAATAGTTAAACGTCTCAAATCACAAATTGGACAAACTCAGACCCGAATGAATAAAGAAATTAAAAGGGTTGTTCGAAGTGTTATGGCACGCTACAAGGTGGCATCAGAACGCCTGGCGTCATTCGATAAGGCTCTTGAAATTCAAAAAAAAGAAGCTCTTCGACTGGGTAGGTTGACAGTCCAATATAATGTTTTGAAAAGAACTTCAGACACGAATAGAAAGATATTTGAAAATATCGCAAGTAGAAAAAAAGAAACAAATCTTATGGAAGGTCTGGATACTAGTAACATCAGGATAATTGATGTGGCAGAGATTCCCGCCCACCCGGTACGGCCCAAAAAAACTAGAAATATTTTTCTTGCGGGAGCGATTAGTTTGTTTTTTGGGTTTGCAGTAGCATTTTTGATAGATTATTTCGATATGCGAATCAAGAGTCCAGATGAAGCTGAGGAAATTGTAGGGGCACCGACAATTGGGGTGATTTCTGACTTTGGCAAAATGTCAAATAGAGCTGAGCGAATTTTTTTAAAGAATATGGAAGCTAGTACCTTGGAGCAATTTCGCCAAATTAGAACATTGTTGGCATTCCGGGCCGGTAATTCTAATAAAGTGTTTCAAGTAACAAGTTGTATACCTGCGGAAGGAAAAAGTCTGATTTCTGCAGTTTTGGGTGTAATTCTTAGTGAAACAAATAAAAAAGTTTTACTGATTGATGGTGATTTTTATAGGGAGGGACTCAGGGGATGGTTGAATGTGAAAGGTTCTGAGGGGATTCAAGACATCCTTTTTGATCATAAAGATAGTTCGGAGGTTATAATCAACTATGAGAGCGGAAATATGGATGTGCTTGTTTCCGGCATTAATTCCCAAGGGGATCAATTCGCAAGTCTACTCACACCTTTGGAATTGAAACCTTTGATTGATTCTTATCGGGAGAATTATGATTATATAATAATTGATACTCCCCCATTGCTAGCCGTGAGTGATCCCTTGATTTGGTCTCAATGTGTGGATGGTATTTTGATGGTGCTTGATGTCAACCAGATAAATTCCCAAATGCTTAGACAGGCGATTTCAAAGATCAAGGAACTGGATGTGAATATTTTGGGATTGATATTGAATCGGATGAAAAAAACTGAAGGCTATTATTATTATGGCTACGGTAAGAAGTATGGGAGTTATGTGTGATGGCGTATGAAATTTTTGAATATGAAAAGTACAAAATTCTTGGTGAGGTGTTATTGAGTGATGATAACTAAAGTTTAGCAGACGTATGACAGGTGTTACGTAAACATGAAAGAGGTTAAGGGTATAGAGAAGGGATGTCACTTTGTTTTGAAGTGGGGATTAGTATTCCTTTTAGGGGTATCTCCTCTTCCTTTCGGTTCAGTTCTACCAGGTGCTTATATAACAATTCAGGTCGTATCTTTATTTTTGGCAGCTACTTGGATTATTAAATGTGTCTGGTGTGGAAATTTAGAAATTTTGTGGTCGACCTTTTTGATTCCGGTTGGATGTTTCATTTTAGTCGTCATCTTTCAGTTGATTCCGATTTCTGAAACCTTCATTTCTTGGATTTCACCTGCTAGACAAAACCTCTACCATATAACGCATTCCGAAAAAATAAATTCTGAAATTAGCTTAAAAAAACAACCCAGAAAAAATGTTGTTATGCAATTGAGCGTAAATCGCTACGCTACATCGGTGGAATTGCTGAAATTATTATCATATATGCTTATATTTATCGTGACCGTAAATAACTTCAAGACAAGAGGAGATGTATTGTTTTTCTTGCGGGTCCTGGCTTTTTTGGGATTCGGATATTCCCTGTTCGCAATCATTCAAAAAATTTCATGGAATGGTATGGCTTTTTGGTTTATTCCGCTGAGACCCAGACGATTTCCCTTTGGAACTTTTATCAACAAAAATCATTTTGCAAGTTATATAGGAATGATCATACCTCTAGCGTTGGGAATGTTAGCGACCAAAAAGATAGAATTTAAAAAAAAATACAGCAAATTTGAGAATCAGACTTTTATAAATTTAAAGCAAAGCAATGATTATTTGAGCAGACAAGTCGTCATGTTATTCGTTTCTATGGTGATGATTTTGGCATTGTTCATGTCTTTGTCTAGAGGTGGAATTTTTAGTGCTGGTGTGGTGCTGATATTTTTGAGTTTATATGCCTATTTGAATTATAAAAAAATTAGAAAGAAAATATGGGTCGTATGTGGAATTTCAATTTTGTCGATTCCATTGATTGCTATGTATTTAGATTTAAAGGATGTAATGGGACGCTTAGAGGTTCTGGATATTGAGAAAATTCTTTTGACGGAAGGACGTTTTGATCTTTGGGCAAATGCGATAGAAATTTTTCAAGATTATCCTCTTTTGGGAGTTGGCCTAGGTGCATTTTCTTCCATATTCACTAGTTATCAAACGATCAGTCCAAAGATAATTTTTACTCATTTGGAAAACGATTACTTTCAGTTATTAATCGAATCTGGGATTGTGGGTAGTGTTGCAGTATTTTTCGCAATAATTTTGTTCATGAAATTTATTTTGAAAGGATTTATCAATGCAAAGGATCTTGAAACGAAGGGATGGATAGCAGGAGGAATAGGTTCGGTTATTTATATTAGCCTACACAGTTTGGTTGATTTTTCACTTCATATGCCAGCGAATGCGGTTCTTTTTATTTTTATAATGGCCCTTCTTGCAATTACAGTTGGACTCCATGGGAAGCGTGATCGCTCTACTTGTAAATTTAAAATGGTTTCGTTTCGATTTTCGAGATGGAGTAGGAAATGGCTTGTCAGTTCGGTAATAATTGTTTGTGGGATATTGCTATTCGTTATTTTGAGTGTCAATTCTTCAGAGGAAAAGAAATTGTTTAGCCGTGGAAAGAGCTTTCTTGTATTTTTGCAAATAGGGCATCGGACTTCTCGATGTGAATTAATTTGGCATGGTCAAAAGGGACTGGAGAAATTTAAGTCAGCAAGCCTAATAAACCCATTAAATCCAGAATACCACTACTATATAGGATTAACGAAAGGTTTAATGGCGCAATATGAAAATAAATGCCAGGCGAGGATATCGGACGAGATACTTTTAAATTATAACTCATCTTTTCGTCTTGCTCTTTATCTTGACCGTGTTAATCCGGGTCTGAAATTCAAAGTGTCGATGTTTTATCTTTCATATTGGAAGAATCTCCCGCCAGCAGATAGGGAATACGGACTTCGGGTTTTTAGAGATGCGCTTATGATTCATCCAGACTTTAAGTACAAGGCAAGAGAAATTCTTTTGCAAGATAAGAAAAAATATATTGATCCTGCCATCAGGGATCTTTTGTAGAAGTGTTTTTCAGACCAAATAGTGTGTATGGTGAGGTCTTCTTTTTTCGGAAAGAATTATTTTAATAATAAGTATGTTGGGCTTGAATGGTGATGGGTTCTCTGAATGCTCGGATGCCTAAGAATTAAAACTTTAAGGGGGAAACCTGTGAAGATTCTAATAACGGGAGTTGCAGGTTTTATTGGCAGTAATTTGGCCACCCGTCTCAAGAAAGAAGAGCACGAAATAATTGGTATCGATAATTTTTCAAGTGGGGCTCGCACCAATATTGATGACTGTATTGAATTTTACGAAGCAGATATACGAACCAAGGAGATTTATCCGTATTTTAAGGATGTGGATTACGTCTTTCATCTGGCTGCGAAAAACTGCCTTCCTGATTGTCTTGAAGATCCGGTTGAAACGGCTGAGATCAATGTCGTTGGAACCGTGAATGTATTGGAGGCAGCTCGTCGAGCAGGCGTGAAAAAAATTGTATACTCAGATACATCCGCTGAATATGAGGGGATTTTGGAGTTCCCATCTACAGAAGATGAAATCTCTCCTTTTAGTGTTTATGCGACAAGTAAAAATTCGGGTGCGGCAATATGCAGGAACTATGAAAGATTTTTCGATCAGCGAATTACGATTGTTCGTTACTTCAATGTATATGGACCTCTGCAGGATTGGCGCCGGAGTATGCCTCCTCTCATGAGCGCTTTTGTTTTGAAGCTTTTAAAGGGAGAGCGTCCGATCATTTACGGTGACGGGGAAAAGCGAAGAGATTTTATATATGTAGACGATGTAACAGATTTCAATATCATGGCTGCGTTTGATGAAAGGACGGATGGCCTTGTCTGCAATGTCGGTTCCGGAGTTAATTATTCGGTGAAGGAAATTTTGGAAATTGTCAAAGAAATGGTGGGTGTGGATATGCCGGCAATATTCAAGGATGAACTACCCGGAGAGGCGGAGGTAACGCTAGCCGATATTAGCCGATCGAAATCGTTCGGCTGGGAGCCTCGAGTCGATCTTCGGGAAGGACTCAGGCGGTTCATCGCCTTTGTCGAGGAGGAAAATATTATTGAAAGCAGTCGTACTGGCGGCAGGTAAAGGGACACGGCTAAACCGATTGACCGAAACTACACCCAAGCCGATGTTGCCAGTCGGGGGGGAACCCATCGTTTCCTACCTCCTGGAGCAGTTGGCCAAAGTGGGTGTGAGTGAAATTTTCATGAATCTGCATCATAGTCCTGATGTCTTGCGGAATTATTGCGGGGATGGGTCCTCCTGGGGGTTTCAGATCACCTATTCCTATGAACCTGAGCTTCTGGGCACCGCTGGGGCGGTGAAGAATTTCCAGAAATATCTAGAAGGTGAGCCATTCTGGGTAATGTACGGTGACAACTACCTGGAATGCGATCTGTATTCTTTATGGGAATTTCATGCCGAACGGGATGGAGTAGCATCTATCGCATTGTTTGAAAGAGAAGACACCAGCGGTGCTGGAATTGCCCAGTTGGATGACGATGACCGGGTGACAGGGTTTGTCGAAAAGCCACCCGAAGGCTCGGGGGCCGGAAATCTGGTCAATGGTGGGCTTTATGTTCTCTCACCGGATATTTTTTCTCATATTCCGGCTCACGGAGCACCGGATTTTGGCTACGATATTTTCCCCGCTCTTTTATCCGGAGGCCATCCGATTTTTGGGAAGGTCATGCCGGGTGAAGTTTTGGGGATCGATACCCCTGAGAGATATGAACACTTGAAAGGAAAATTCTAGGTGAGTTCTTCTGAGTCCATCTGTGTGGTCGGGCTATGGCACCTGGGGAGCGTTCTCTCGGCTTGTTGGGCCGAGGCGGGGCACCAGGTTGTTGGCCTGGATCGGTCGCTCGAGGTGGTCGGCAACCTGGCCGGGGGAGAGGCTCCTATATTCGAGCCTGGGTTGAACGATCTTCTTTCAAAACACATAAAATCCGGGAGTTTGTCATTTTCCACGGATTTCAAGGAATCGATTAAGAAATCCGATATCGTGATTGTGGCTTTCGATACCCCTGTGTCGTCCGAGGACACGGCGGACCTGGAGCCATTGGTGAGCGCGGTTCGGGACATCGCTCCGTTTTTGAAAAACGATTCATTGATTGTTGTGTCGAGCCAGGTTCCCGTCGGAACCTGCGCCGGATGGCTGGAAGAGGTCCAGCGTATCAGCGGGAATCAAGGTATCGGGCTTGTCTATTCACCGGAAAATTTGAGGCTCAGCGATGCGATCCGCTGCTACTTACATCCGGATCGGGTGGTCGTGGGTGCGGATGATGACAATGCCAAAGAGCGGGCGGTCGAATTGTTTCAGGATTTTGGCGCACCCGTACTGACGATGTCTCTGGCGAGCGCAGAGATGACGAAGCATGTATTGAATTCTTTTTTGGCCACCTCAGTTTCCTTTATCAATGAGGTGTCGGAGCTTTGTGAGAAAGTTGGTGCCGATACAGGGGAAGTCGCCGCTGCTCTGAAGGCGGACGGGCGTATTGGCCCGCGCGCGTTTCTTGCTCCGGGGATGGGTTTTTCCGGCGGTACGCTGGCACGTGATGTTCAGGCTTTAATGAAAATTGGTCGGATGAAAGGGGAGGAAACACCCCTCCTCTCCAGCGTGCTTGAGGTGAACCGCAAGAGGCCGGAGATTTTCCGGAAAAAACTAGGGGAAATATTCGACTCCCTTGAGGGGCTGGAGCTTGCCGTGCTCGGTCTGACATACAAGGCGGGAACGAGCACAATCAGAAGATCGATGGCGATAGAGGTAATCGAGTCTCTGGTGGCGCAAGGCTGCCGTATTCGGGCATACGATCCGAGGGCGGATTTGAGCGAGGCGGAAAATCCACCGGATTTGGAAAGAATGAATAGTGCATATGAGGCGGCGCGTGGAACTTCCGGTCTTTTGGTTCTGACGGAATGGCCCGAATTTAAAGAGCTTGATTTTTCCCGGATTCGAAACAGCATGAAGACCCCTGTCGTTTTAGATGGGAGCAATTTCTTGGATAAAGCGGAATTGGAGTGCTTGGGATTTCGCTATAGGGGTATCGGCCGATGAACCTGAAAGATCGCGTCGCCCTGATCACTGGGGGCAGTTTGGGAATCGGGAAAGCTACCGTTACGAAATTTCTGGACGAAGGCGCAAAAGTCGCTTTTTGTGCCCGCAATGAACAGGAAATAAAGAAGGCGGTGGCGGAATTCGAAAAAATCAATCCCGACGTTCTCTCTGTGCGGGCGGATATTACAGATAAAGAGCAAGTCGCTAATATGGTTGAGGCCGCGACTCGCCGATTTGGGAATATCGATATTCTGGTGAATAATGCGGGAATATACGGCCCCATCGGTCCTTCCTGGGAAGTGGATCTCGATTTATGGGAAGAGGCCATGCGGATCAATCTTTTCGGGACCATGAAGGTCTGCCAGGCTGTTGTTCCTTTGATGATCAAGGCGGGTGGCGGAAAAATTATCAACATTGCGGGAGGTGGAGCCGCCGGCCCGTTTCCCAGATACAGTGCGTATGCGTCATCCAAGGCGGCGCTGGTCCGCGTTACCGAAAACCTGTCGATCGAGTTGAGTGATCATAACATCCAGGTCAATTCGATTGCCCCCGGTTTCGTTGTCACACGTCTTCATCAACAGACGATGGATGCCGGGGATAACGCGGGTGCCGAATTTCTTCAGAAGACCAGAAAAGAAATGGAAGAAGGGGGGGTGGACCCCAGTGTTCCAGCCGCTCTTGCCGCGTATTTGGCATCGCCGAGAGGGGATGCGATTACAGGCAAGTTCATCAGCGCGATATGGGATGGATGGGCGGGATTCGAAAAGCATCTTGAGGACTTCAAAAAATCGGATGTCTACACCCTTCGCCGGATCGTTCCCGCCGAGCGCGGCATGGACTGGAAGTGAGTAAAACTAAGTTCGGAGTAGGGGTAGCCGGGTGCGGCGTCATCGGATCCCGAAGGGCGTTGGTGGCGGCGAATTCGGAAAATTGCCGGGTTGCCGCTGTGTCTGATCGATTGCCTTCTCGCATGGATGAGCTTGCGGCGGAAACTGGAGCCGAGGCGGTAGCTGAATGGGAGGACATGGTCGAGCGGGATGATGTCGATATCGTTATCGTTTCGACTTCGAATAATTTTTTAGCTCCGATATCGCTTGCCGCGCTGAATGCGGGGAAACATGTCCTTTGCGAAAAGCCCATGTGTGTGAATAGTCACGAGGCGAAGGAGCTATCTGCAGCGGTTAAAGAGAGTGGATGTTATCTGGAAGTCGGTTACAATCATCGGTATCATCCGGCTGTAAAAATGGCGTATTCCCTTTACCGTGAAGGAAGTCTGGGCGAGTTGATGTATATGCGTTGCCGTTACGGTCATGGCGGCAGACGGGGTTATGAGAAAGAATGGCGCATGGATCCAGAATTTTCGGGTGGCGGTGAACTCCTAGATCAGGGCGTTCACGCGATAGATTTGTTCCGTTGGTTTCTCGGTGATTTCACCGAGGCGGTCGGCATGACGGAAAATTGGGTCTGGAAAAGTCAGGTTGAGGATAATGCGTTCGCCCTGTTCCGAACCTCCAGCGGGAAAGTGGCTACACTCCATGCCAGTTGGACTCAATGGAAAAATTTGTTTTGTCTTGAAATATTTGGCGACAGCGGTTCGGTCGAAGTGGATGGCCTTGGTGGAAGCTACGGTACTGAAAAATTAACTTTTCACGAACGGAATAAAGAGGGCGGGCCGCCGAAAATAGAAAAATGGGAATTTGAAGGAAAGGATACATCATGGAAAGAGCAGTGGGATGATTTTCTGGAGGCCGTTTCATCGGGAAGAAGTTCGATGGCGGCCGGAGTTGAAGATGGCTTAGCCGTTATTCAATTGACGGATGCGGTGTACGGGTCTTCTCAAGCCGGGTTCGGAATAAAATCTTGATCGAACCCATGGCTGACACTTTTCAAGAGATTGTGGGGATACGGTGATATTGGTTCGAGCGCCGCTTAGAATTCCTCTAGGTGGTGGCGGCACGGATTTGCCGTCTTATTACGAGAAAAGCGGCGGATTTATTTTAAGCGCCGCCATCAATAAATACGTTTACCTGTATGTGAATCGCCCTGCCGCCGATAATTTGTTGCGGCTGAAGTATTCCAAGTACGAGCAGGTCAATTCGGCGGCCGAGATTCAACACGATCTGGTTCGTCCCACCCTTCAGCATTTTGGTCTCGACAATAACCTGGAGATCGTGTCCATGGCTGATGTTCCCGATGGGACCGGGATGGGTTCTTCGGGAAGATACCTGGTTGCTCTCTTGATGGCATTGTCCGAGTTGAAAAAGGACAGGATGCCTACCCAGGAACTTGCCGAAAAAGCGTGTGATATCGAGATGAATCTGGCTGGTCATCCCGTGGGGAAGCACGATCACTATATAGCGGCGTTTGGCGGTTTTACTTGCCTGGAAATTGATAAAAGCGGGGGGGTGGATGTCAGCGCTCTGGATATTTCTATTTCCACAGTTGAATCCCTGAGAAGCAATCTGCTTCTTTTTTACACGGGAATTAACCGAAGCAGCCGGGGCGTCCTCGCGGAGCAGAAGCAGGATACAGAGGATGGAAACAAGGTGGTTGTTGACAGCCTGGATTTTACAAAAGAGCTTGGATATCGAATCAAGGAAGCGCTGAGGGGGGGAGATGTGGACCTGTTCGGAAACTTACTGCATGAACATTGGGAAAATAAAAAACGCCGTTCTGGAAAGATCAGCAATCCCTCCATTGACCGCTGGTATGAAATTTCAAGAGAAAACGGTGCGCTTGGTGGAAAAGTGATCGGAGCCGGGGGAGGTGGGTTTTTGATGGTATACTGTCCTCCGCCGGTGAAAAACAAGGTGCGAGATTCTTTGGTTGCTGAAGGGCTTCAGGAGATGGCTTTCGATTTCGACGACGAAGGTACCAAGGTGATGGTCAATTTTTAAGGGATTTGGGGACTCATGACTTTTACGGAAATTTTTTTGTCCGAAGCGGAACAAATAATTAAAAAACTCGACTTGGCGGCTATCGATAAGCTTGTGTCGATGCTTGTTGAAACTCGGGAAAGAGAAGGTCGGCTTTTTTTGCTTGGTGCAGGAGGAGGCGCAGCTCATGCCTCACACGCGACGAATGATTTTAGAAAACTTGCCAATATCGAGGCCTACGCTCCGACGGACAACGTGAGCGAGTTGACCGCCCGCGTGAACGATGAGGGTTGGGAAACCGTATTTGTAAACTGGCTTAAGGGCAGTCGCTTTTCACGAAAAGATATGATCATGGTGTTTTCGGTAGGCGGCGGCGATTTGGAAAATAATGTCAGCCCGAATATTGTACTTGCGCTCAAATATGCCAAAGAAATCGGTGCCGCGATCGGGGGTGTTGTCGGGAGAGATGGTGGATTCACGGCCCAAGTTGCGGATGCCTGTGTCATCGTCCCGACTGTGAATCCCGCCATGGTCACACCTCATACGGAATCCTTTCAGGCGGTTGTGTGGCATCTTCTGGTTTCGCACCCTGACCTCCAGGAGGTTACGGCGAAATGGGAGTCAATTCGTTGATGACCGGCCGATGAAGCGTGCGATATTTCTGGATCGGGATGGCGTGATAAATCCCATGTGCCTGAATCCGGATCACGGAACGGTGGACTCACCCGCCAACCCGGATCAATTCAATATTTTACCCGGAGTTACCGATACGATCTGCCGGTTTCGGGAGATGGGTTTTGCCGTGGTGGTTATCTCGAATCAACCCGGAGTCGCCAAGGGCAAGATGGTGCCCGATTTGCTTAATGAAATAACGGAAAAAATGAAAAGATTGTTGTACCACTCCGGAGCGGAGCTCGATGGCATCTACTATTGCCTGCATCATCCTGACGCTTTATTGCCCGAATACCGTGAGCTATGTGAATGCCGAAAACCCAAGCCCGGTCTTTTGCTACGGGCTGCGGAAGAGCTTGAAATTGATTTAAAATCCTCCTTTATGATAGGAGATGGATTGACTGATGTTTTAGCGGGACAATCGGTTGGTTGCCGTACCGTTTGGTTGGGGAATTTGAAGTGCGAAATATGCCGGGAGATGGACAAGCACCGGGTTCGTCCTGATTTTGTCGCTGATAATTTGCCCGATTCGTTGAAATTCATTGAACCGGATGAGGGATAATGTGGAAATTTTTTTGGATTCTGCCAATGCTGCTCAGATTGGACACTGGGTTCGTCAAGGTATTCTGGACGGAGTTACGACCAACCCTTCCATTATGCTGAAAGACGGTGTCAAGGATTTGGAAAAAGGTGCTCGGGACATTATGAATTTGCTCGGAGACCGACCGCTTAGCGTCGAAGTGACCACAAACGATCCGGCGGAAATGATCGAGCAGGGCCGCGAGTATGCGAAGTGGGGGAGCAGTATCGTCGTTAAAATTCCTATCATCAACGAAGACGGCGTATCTTGCCTGGAGGTTATCAAAACGCTTTCGGATGAAGGCGTGAAAATAAACACAACCGCCATCCTTTCGTTCAATCAGGTCCTGCTCGCCGCAAAGGCCGGTGCGACCTATTTAAGTATCTTCGCGGGCCGGGTTGCCGACGAAGGGCACGATTCCGATGCCCTTATCACCATGGCGGCCAAGTGGGTGGAAAAATGGGGATACGGAAAAATTCTCATAGGAAGCATCAGAGGGACGATTGATGTCCAGAATGCCGCGGTCGCCGGCGCACATATCATTACAGTCCCCCCCCCGATTCTAGAAAAAATGACAGACCATAAATTTACCCGGGAGACGGTGAGGATGTTCAATGCCGATGCAAAGGCTGCGCTTTTGGAGATGGAAGTGTAGGGATAGTCCAACGGTAGTAAATAGATAGAAAGCACACCCTTGCAACCATGATTGCGTAAAATAGTTTTTTTGGAATTTTCTTGTTGATGACACTGCTAAAGCCAATGCTGGAATATTTAATGGTTGGTTTAGCGAAATATGTTGTGTGATGTTATTGAGTTGACTCATTGGTGGTCTTAACTACAAGGGTGCTTATTGATAAGAAAAATACCAATCAATAAATGATATGATGGGTATGGATAGGGCGTAAAGGAAGAGGGGTAATCGATGATCATTACTCAGACCCCGTTGAGGATTAGTTTTTCTGGCGGTGGAACTGATTTTCCTGAGTATTACCGACGAAATCAAGGTTTTGTAGTAAGTGCTGCGATTGATAAATATGTTTTTGTATTCATTACTGGCAGATATGACAAAAAGATATATGTTAATTATTCAAAGAAAGAAATCGTTGATAGTGTAGATGAAATCAGTCATGAACTCGTCCGGGAGGCAATGCGCATTACGGGAATTACCGAGGGAGTTGAAGTGTCTATGATTTCAGACATCCCATCGGAAGGTTCTGGATTGGGTTCTTCGAGTAGTATAACGGTTGGTTTGCTTAATGCATTTTATATTTTTATGGGGGAGCAAGTGGGGCCAGAACGCCTTGCGGAAGAAGCCTGTGAAGTAGAAATTGTACGGTGCAAAAAACCCATAGGGAAGCAAGATCAATATATTGCTTCTTTTGGCGGAATGAACTCGTTTGTATTTAATCGTGATGACACTGTAGATGTGAACTGTGTGAAATTATCGTCGTCTGAAATGCGCAATTTTACGAATAATATATACTTATATTTCACGGGGCAAACACGGCAGGCGAGTAGTATTCTAGGTGAGCAAAATGGTCGAGTGGAACAAAATAGTCAGGTACTCGAAAAAATAAAACAACTGGGATGTAAGGCATATGAGGATCTGACCAGGAGGAATTACGATTCTATTGGTAGAGTCCTTGATTTAAATTGGAAACTTAAAAAAGAATTAGCAGAAAATATTACCAATAATCAAATTGAAAAAATGCATAAAATTGCGATGAGTGCTGGGGCGACTGGAGCGAAAATTTGTGGTGCGGGAGGCGGGGGTTTTATGATGGTGTATTGCCCTTCGTTAGCTCATGAAAATTTGAAAGTTGCAATGAAAGATTACAAGGAAATGCCTATTGAGATAGAGCCCGATGGATCCAAGGTCATTTTTAATTACAGAAGGTCCTCGTGGATATAGTTGAGAAATGCTCAAGGGAGTAAATAACAATTGTCGTTTTTTTAGAGATAGTCTCCCTCCCTGGAGAGTTTCTTTTGGCGATGACCTCCTGGATTTGTTTCTCGACACAGGAAAGTACAAGAGATTTCCTGTGCGCCCCGAAAACCCCATGTGCATTTACAAATTCTGCAATCCATGCCGTTTGCCGTTTGTAGTTTAAGTAGTTAATTCTTCCTGTTGATTACTGGCAATAGAGGTAGTTAAGCCATTGGTGGTTTCTGAATGGGTGAAGTGGAATTCGTGCCGGTGAACGGATTTGTGGGGAAAGATACCCTTGAGATTTACTATTCCAACAAAACAAATGTTAAAGACCGATGTTAGTTGGCGGTAAACAATTATCGGAGTTGGCTAACAGGTATTTATGAAGTTTCTAATCGCTTGATGTTCATAATTTGGGAACTCTACCAAATTCGGGGATTTTTCAAGTACTTTAATGTTGCAATTGTTTCAATAGGAAATCTTCTGGGTATTATCGCTCTTCTATTTTTGAGGAAACGATAAATTTACCAGAATCGATGGGCCAGAATCGGCGAGATATTTTAAGGTGTTCGGGGGGCTTCTCGCGAATGCGGAAACGCCCGATGGGGCAGACATTTCTATTTCCCTAGACGAGGGATTCCGGAGGGGAGTGGAGATAGTAGATACGTTTGCCCCGGTGGAGGGAAGAGCATCCGGAAAGGCAATCATCATCGGCAACGGTGGTAGCGCTGCCATCGCGAGTCACCTACAGAACGATCTTTGCAAGGCAGTGGGGGCAGCGATGGTGTTCAACGAAGCGTCCCTTCTGACAGCGCTGACGAATGACGAGGGTTACGATGTAGCGTTTCGACGTATGGTTGAACTCTGGGCTGAGCCGGGTGATCTCATGGTGGCCGTAAGCAGCTCTGGGTGTTCGGTAAATATTTTTTTAGCTGTCGAGGCGGCTGTATCGTGGGAGTGCCGGGTTATTACTTTTTTGGATTTTCTGCCGTGTAATCCACTCCGGGGAATGGGCGAATTGAATTTTCAATCAATTCAGAGGCATACGGCTATGTGGAGAGGGCCCACTCGGGCCTCACGAATTATTTGACTGATTGCGCCGCGGGCAGCGTTTCAAGAGAAGGGGGCGTAGGATGACCTGTCCCAGCTTGTATTTATCATTAGATGAGGTCTTACCTATTGTTCATGACCGAATAGCGGATTTTGACTCGCAGTAGGGAGTCCATGTAGATATATATTTCTGATGAAATAGATGGACTCTAGTTTATCTACGATTAAATGTGAGCTTAAATCGACTCTGAAACAGGTGATGCGTATTGTCTCTATGTGTAGGTAAAGTAATCAATAAAAACGGGGTAGTGTTTCTAGACCGTGATGGAACGATAAATGTGAATCGTGATAACTATGTTAAGTCATGGGATGAATTTGAATTTCTACCTGGGGCGATTGAAGCTATCGCTTCCATTTGTGCGATGGGCTTAAAAATTATTGTTGTCACCAACCAATCTCCAATTGGGCGAAAGATAATTAGTGCTGATGAAGTCGATAACATCAATCGCCAGATGGTCAATGAAATAATCAACCACGGAGGGGACATTCAAGATATTTATGTGTGTCCTCATCTTCCATGGGTGGGATGTGATTGTAGAAAACCAAAACCAGGTCTCTTATCGCGCGCAGCAAATGACTATCCAATTGACCTTAGGCATTCATTTATGGTGGGTGATAATATTTCGGATGTGAACGCGGGTATTGCTGTGAAATGTCAATCGATTCTAATTTCTAGCAATAATGCATTTGAGGCATATCCTGAAAAGAAGCCCTACAAAGAGGTGGAAAATTTAATTGAGGCGGTAAAACATATAGAAATGCAACGAAAAGCTATGTTTTGAAGGGGGGTATGAAAGATATTGGTGATACAGAGCCCGGGCCAGATTTTTTGTAGATGAAAAACTGGTTGATTTAGTAGGTAGGTGGATATTACAGAAAATAGATGGGTTTCTGAGTCGATTTTATTGAGAAATAGGTGAAGGAAATGCGATTTGCTTTTTACTTTGCAGATTACGTTAAGTCTTTCTCGCTTAAAAGCCTTAGGAATGGAGATATTGGTGCCGGAGGTGGGGTCGTTCGATCCCGGATCCTTTTCTGGCTCGCCAAACTTGGCCACGAAATATTTATTTTAAATCATGTAGACGAAAACTCCGTCGATGGCGTACGTAGTGTTCGCGTGGGGCAATTTACGGAAATCCCGCAAGTTATCGATAATCTGGGCGGGGTGGATCTTTTCGTCTTTAACTACGATGACTATTCCTCCCTCCTGGGTGATCTCCCCGTTCCCGGTGCCCGGGCGAAAGTGATATGGGCGGGGAACGCATTTCCTCCTGAATTTGCATTGAAAATCGATAACCTGAGAATTCATCGGGCCGTTTGCGTCAGTCATGCACACAGAGAAAGCCACCGGCTGTATCCAAATTTTTCCAGAATTGAAATGGCCTACTCCGGAATTGATTTGGATATTATTGATAATTCTCCAGAAGTGAAGCGAGAGGATAACCTCATTATTTTTTTGGGTGCGCCGAAAGATTCCAAGGGATTTCACAATCTGTTAAATTCCTGGCCTCTCATACGAGAAAAAAGACCACAGGCCAGATTGCGCGTTCTTGGCTCCGCATTGCTGCACGATCCTTCCGCGAAATTAGGATGGACCGGGATGCTGGATGAATCGTTCGAAGCGAAGTATCTCGATCCGCTTGTGGGGTCATCCCGAGATTTGGAAAAAATAGGAATTGAGTTTGCCGGTCTGCTTCCTTCTCGAGATGTCCATATTGAACTTAAAAGAGCGGCTATCGCGGTGGTCAATATGAACTTCACAGGTTCCTTTGAGACATACTGCCGAAGCGCTATCGAGGTTCAGGCTAGTGGCACTCCTGTGATTGGGGCGGCCCGGGGTGCATTAAACGAGGTGATTCGAGACGGTGAGACGGGGATTTTGATAGCGGAGCCGGAGCCCGAGAAAATATCCGAGGTTTTTGTCGATCTTTTGGATAATTCTGAAATGCGAAGAAACTATGGCCGGGCGGGCAGCGAATGGGCCAGAGGTAAGATTGGCAATTACGAAAAATTGGCATCCGATTGGGTGGGTATTGCAGAGCGAACATTGAGGGATGAACCAGCCTCTTATCCAAAACGGTATTTTCAGGATTTCTTAAGAGTGGCCGGTTATGGGCGATTTCGAATGGCCGCGAAGCGAATCTTGAAGATAAGCTCGGAATAGGTGAAAGAAATTTCAATTACCATGAATGAAAAATATCCGTCTGGAAAACGAGGGTGAATATGTTGGGCGCGAAATCTCGACAACCCGGAATTAGTGTGGAAAACGAGTAAATGGAGAGTTCTTTTTTCTCTAGAGTAACCAAGGCAGTTGGATCGAATTTCGTGGGGCAAATTATTGTATTTGCCCGTGGGATTTTGCTAGTACCCTTATTCCTCCATTATTGGGGGGGGGTCCTTTATGGCGAATGGTTAGTGCTCTCAGCGGCGATTTCATATCTGGCGCTTCTTGATATCGGAATTCAGTCTTTTGTCGTCAACCGCATGTGTCAGGCCTATGTGCAAAATCGAATTGAAGACCTGCATCGTGACCTGCATAGTTTCCTTAGGTTATTTCTGGTCATCATTTCTATCGGAGCACTGCTCCTCGCAAGTTTCCTTCTCTTCTTTCCCGTTGATGAGTTACTTAAATTTAAAGTGACACCGCAGTTTACTGCCAGTATATCGATAGTTTTTTTAGGGATGAACATTCTTTTTGTTTCCCTTCCGATTGGTCTGGTGGCGAGCCTGTATCGAGCTACGGGAGAGTTCGCCCGGGGAGCGATGATAGGAAACTGCTTTTCATTTGCCATTTTGTCCGCAAATACCATCGTGCTATGGGCTGGTGGAGGGATGGTAATGTTTTCATTTTCCATATTTTCCATAGCGGGAATTCATGGTTTTTTAGTGATCTGGGATTTATCCCGGATCAGACCGAATATTAAAGTCTCGCTTAGAGATGGAAGCATCCGGCATGCCATTCAATTCATCGGGCCGTCATTGCTTTTTTTCATCATTAGCATTGCCACTCTGCTAAATATTCAGGGAACGCTCCTTGTTCTGAATTTTTTTCTGGGGGGTATGGCGGTCGCCCGCTACAGCACCCTTCGAGCCTTATCCCAGTTTGCTATTCAGATCGGAAGCCTTCTAAGTCCGGTGATATGGCCGGAATTAACATCGTTGGACGCACGTGGGGATGTGGATAATTTCAAAAAGATTTGGTCTTCATACGTTAAGATTAATGTTTTGAGCGCGTTTTGCGTAGTTATCCCGCTGCGAAATATCGCGCCTGATTTATACGTGTTGTGGACGGGGAACAAGTTAATTTTCGACCCCATTTTGTTAGACATTTTTTTAATTCAAATCGTACTGATGGTTTTCTGGAGCGGTTTCGGAATGCCACTTTTGTCCACGAATCGACACCGCGGATATTCCTTGACCATGTTTATCAACGCGGTCCTCACCATTCTCCTGAGCTTGTGGTTTGTCCGGATATGGGGGATCAACGGTGTCGCGGGTGCGTCGCTTCTGGTTGACTTCTTCTTTACATCTCCCATTATTATCATCCTGGTATCGAAATATTTCAAAGAATCAGCCAGTCAGATTATAATCAGATTTATCTTACCCGGAGGACTGATTGGGGGGGCAGTGATGTTCGCTTCGGCGTGGGTGATACCACTAGCTGGGTCCTCGATAGTTCTGATGTTATTTATGGCTGGAATCCTGGTGGCGATATATTTGGTCCTCTCCTACTGTTTGTGGCTGAATGATGAGGAGAGGGGAATGACAGTCGATATATTCCGTAAATTACGAGCCTATGTTTCCTGAGGTATTGTCGGACTATTCGATAACCCCTATCGGGTAACAGGAAGGATGTCCTGGTGTATGAGCCAGAATGAATACGCGAAAGACGTTGGAGAATTAATTTCCAGCTATCCTGTTAGGAGAAGAGTACGAAACCTCCTGCGGGATACCACCGTTTTTTTCTTGTCGCTATCCAAGCGAATTGACCGCACAAATAACTGGTTACGCTTTCCCTATTACCATCATGTTTTCGATGACGAACGAAAAGGCTTTGTCCGGCATCTTGACTATCTCAAGAATTATGGAGATTTCATCTCCCTCGAAAATGCGGCGAGTCTACTGGAATCGAAAACCCTAATTCATGGACGGTATTTTTGTCTTACGGTAGACGACGGATTCAAGAATTGCCACACGAATATCATGCCTATTCTCGTTGAAAAAAAAAATCTCTGCAGGTTTTTTTATTCCGACTATGTTTGTGGGGAAATCAAGGGAAACCGGGAGTGATGTTTACGAGCAGTTTTTTGCGAACACGGGCGCTTACCCACTTCCTGTTCAATTTATGGATTGGGATGAAATCAGAAGTTTGTCCGAAAGTGGAATGACGATTGGCTCGCACACGGAAAGTCACCAAAGAATTTCTGAAATGAATGAAGATTCTGTTGTCATGGAATTGGAGGAATCCAAACGAATCATTGAAAGTGAAGTGGGTGAGTTATGCGAACATTTTTCATGCCCATTCGGAATCCCCGGGCGGGATTTTTCGGAGAATATGGAGCCGGTGTGGGCAGAAAGAGCGGGGTATCGCTCGTTTCTGACCACACGAAGAGGAGCCAACCGGACGGGAGATTCTCCGTTTTTCATCAAGCGGGAAAATTTATTGGCGTATGAGGGAACCCACCATTTGCGCTACTTTTGTTCGTAGCTTTTCCTGCGAGACTTCTGCTCAAAAGAAAAAATCGGGATGCATTCCAAATCTTATCCGGTGCAGAATAAATCATCGGGGGATGAAATCGCTCAACAGCTCTTTCAATTCCGGTTTTCCGACGATCGTATCCTTTGAAGAATATTCCCCGGCCAGTTGGCTTGGGCCTGCCAAGCCCTCGGATACTTCAGGAAGAATCGATTGAACCACATAGTATTTTTCTTTTTCTATGGTACGGTAGCATTCCTCTTCAGAAACAAGTATCTCGTGAATTTTTTCCCCTGGCCGAATCCCCGTGAATTCAATTGGTATATCTTTACCGTTAATTAAAACTTCCGCGAGATCCGTTACCTTGTACGAGGTAATCTTGGGCACGTAGATGTCCCCCCGGTTCGCGCCGGAGATGGCATCCACAACGGTCTCAACCGCCCTGTCCAGGGTGATGAGGAACCTGGTCATGTCGTCAGTCGTGATTGTTACTGGTCCTCCTGATTTGATTTGATTTAAAAATAGCGGGATGACGGAGCCTCTTGATGCAATAACGTTTCCATAGCGAACACACATAAAGCGCGTATCTTTACTCATTAAGCACGCATTGATGATAAACCTCTCCATGAGTGCTTTCGTCATGCCCATGACGTTGATGGGCTTGCATGCCTTGTCCGTGGAGACACCTACAACGGCTTCAATCGGCAAATTATTTTCATTCACTGCACGGACAAGATTCATAACACCTTCCACGTTTGTCCGTACCGCCTCACCAGGAAAATATTCACAAGTGGGGACCTGCTTTAAGGCCGCAGCGTTAATAACGATATCGACGTTTTGTACGGCATTGAGAACGGATTCGTAATCCCGGATATCGCCGATTCTGAATTTTAAAATGTTTTTAAAATTTTCATAGATAATTTCTTCTGTTGCAGCTTCTTTTTCCATGTATGACATACGCATTTCATGCTGTTTAGCTTCGTCCCTGGAAAACACAGTGACTTCCTTGGGATTTCCCCAGCGGTTACTGAGAAGATTTCTGACCATGGCTTTTCCGAAAGAACCGGTTCCGCCTGTGACCAATATTCGTTTGCCGTTAAATAGTGCCATCACTTTTTCCTTATTCTTCGTATGGAGCCGAATCCATTGCCATTTCTGTGATGATATCCGACCATAAGGGAATAATTATACCCGTTTTTTGTCGAAATTTCGTGCTGTCCAGACTTCTGTCGATTTGGAATTCGCCTGCCGACTTTATTTCGGTTTTTAATCCGTAAGACTTCCGGATCTGGCATAAGAGGTCATATTTGCTGATCCTTTCGGTGGATACATGATACAGCCCCGATAAGTTGGGGTGGTTTTCGAGCAGCTCGCCAATAATATTTGAGAGTGCTAGTGTGGAAAACCCGGAAAAGAAAGCATTGGTATAGCCCTGAACTGATCCGTTCCGATTGCTCAAGAACCATTCGAGCAGTCCGGTGAATGATGTTAGTTCCCGCCCGATAATGGAAGTGCGGATAGTCAGGCAGCGGTCTGTATCAACCTCTCCCAGGTATTTTGTCCTGCCATAAAGTGATCTGGAATCTGAGAAGTCGGTTTCTGTATACATCCCCTTTGCACCCGAAAATACACAGTCCGTACTGATGTGGATCAAGCGCGTACCCGAATTGCGACAAAGTGCGGCCAGTTGGTGCACAAACATTGAATTAACGCCGATACAGGCAATGGGATTCTTGGACGTCTCATTTTGAGGAATGATTCCAATGCAATTTATGACAGCGTCCGGCGCGGACAAATGAAATGCATTCTCTAGCGAGCTTAATTCGGTCGCATCCACTCCTGCGATAATTCTGTCGGGAGGAAGAAATTTGTCGCTCACCAGACTGGTATCTTCGCCTCGAACCGTTCCCCATACTTCGAAACTATCCCCCAGAACTTGCCCAACCTTATGCCCTAACATCCCATTACATCCTAATACGAGCACTCTCAACGGCATGGCGGAAATGTCTCCGGATGTGTTGTGCATCATTGTTGACGAAATACAGGGAAAGCATCAGGTAATAATAACATATTCCTTAATTCACTTCATGAATTTAATGGCAAAATTTTTGGCCCAGCGAATGATTGGTGTGAAATGGTAACTTCGATATTCATGGCAATCACTCAAAGTGCCGATGATGATAAGGTACTCGCCAATCACCCGAAGAGGAAAGAAAGCCCGAATCGAAGGTGAACTTCGGACTCCAGAAATCATTCATGATGGAGCGGTGGAAAGCAGACCAAAGGACTTCATTTTGGCTGCCAGCATCTCCAGGCATCTGATGTCTTCTCGCCTAGGCATTTTTTGTGGTTCAGTCCTGTAGACGTCTAACTTAGGATAACATAGATTTTTTATGGGGGGGAACTTGCGGGTAAAGTGGAATTGCGAAAAAATTGTGTAGCTCTTACTTCTTAGCCTCTACGTATAGGTTGGTTGGATTTCGGGAAGGATTTTCACTGTCAATTCGAAGCTCCGGATACTTGCTTCCCATGTGAGTAGATTCTTCTACCTTTTGAAAGCCAACTTCAATCAATCTGATTTTTAAAGTTTCGAAATCGTAGATAAATTTATGCAAAACGCCAACAAAAACAATATTCAGTCCTTCGGCGATAGTTTTACAGCCGGGGGCAACATTTTGAAGAAAATTTAAATCCTTTCGCAAATATGCGTCTGCGTACTTTGAACAATCTGGAACGATAATTCGAAGTACGCCATCGGATTTGAGTACACGATGGAGTTCTTTTAATGTTCGCTCTAGGCTTTCCATGTCGATATGCTCAATGACATGCTCTGTAAATATATACTGGCATGTATTGTCACGCAGGGGAAGCGGTTGTCTTAAATCTTGAATATGCTCCACTCCCGGCCTGGGGTCGCCGTCAATGTTGAGCCATCCTGGGAGATTTCTCCCCCCGCATCCGAAATGGAGACATACATCGTCAAGGGAGAGAAGTGATCTACGGCGAATAATAAAAGAAGGGTCGATACGGTTTCGGATTCGAATAATTAATAGGCGTAACTCGAAATATGCCAATTGCATTGGCTCGAGTGGAGTACCTGTAAACTTTAAAACTTTCTTAATCCCTCGCATCAAAATTTTCATTGTGCGTAATGATGTTTCTTTGTGGTGCAAGCTGAAGAAGAAAATTCTAAAAGTATCATTAGCGTGTTGATGACCCCTGAAATTAAATTTTCGCCGGAGTAAGTATTTCGTGAGTAGCGTATAGGTTTTAACTAAAGCGTAAAGAACAAAACTCATTGTTTACATTTAGTTTATTCTATATGATTGAGATCTAATTTTCAATACGATGTGTTTTTCCGTTTGAATATGTTTGAATATGTTTGGATATGGGGAAATGAGAAGTAGGAACAGACGGGGTGATTGTTTCTGATGGGAAATAATCTCCTCTCTGGATTCCACAAAGATGGCTTGAATGTGACTAACAAACATCTGCTATCTCGGTGAAACGGGATCCGGTGCTAATTTTTTGCATGTGACTGAAAGAGCCCCAGTTGGGATTGGCGAGAGGTAGCCGGATAATTTTTTTTAGTCTTGCATGCATTGTCTATGTTTTGACCGTTCCCAATGAGCGGAAATTAAATTGGAGGTGGGGGAAAACCATTCTAAAAGTTACGATTTTAATAATAGAGTGATTTGAATTGATCTATTGGCAATTTACTCATTAGAGTAGGAGAAATTTACAGATGTGGAGCAAGCGGGAACATCATCCACGGGAAAGTAAATTGGAAATTATCACGTAAAGGTTATGTCATGTCTCTACGGTTTATCTGGTGTTCGCGCCGCCCATGGAATATCCGGACATATAATGAATGTGCCGGAAAATTGCCGGGCGAATGGCGTCTGATTGAATCTCCTAGTGACCTGACGGAGGAATCAATCCAGGAATGGAAACCCGAGAAAATATTTTTTCTGGATTGGTCTTGGAAGGTGCCGACCGGGATAACTGAAACAGTTGAATGCATCGCTTTTCATCCGACAGATCTTCCCTACGGGCGGGGTGGTTCGCCGTACCAGAATCTGATAATGAATCGGATGAATAAATCCGTACTCAGTGCGTTTCGGTTAACAGATGAAATTGATGCCGGGCCGGTTTATCTGAAAAAAAGCATCAAATTGGATGGCCGAGCCGAGGAAATTATGGAAACAGCGGGGCGGACAGCACTGGAGATGATTCAGGAGATTCTCCAAGGGGAAATAGTTCCGCTTCCTCAGAGCGGAGAAGTTGTCAGTTTTAAGCGAAGAAAAGGAAGCGACAATCAAATTCCTGAAGATCTAAAGGACATGCGGTCCCTGTACGACTTTCTGAGAATGCTGGATGCTCCCACTTATCCGAATGGATATCTTGATATTGGTATATTTCGAATTCTTTTCGAGCAGGTTTCATTGGAAGATGGAAAGATTGAAGCTAGGGCAAAAATAATTGAAAGGCCTTGAATATGTCGGAATTTCTTTTGATCTCCCCGCATCTTGACGATGAGGTTCTGGGCTGTGGCGGCATCCTGGACGAAAGATTTCATGTTCATTATTGCGGGGTGGATGAATTTCATATTATCGACCGTGAAAAGCGCCTGAAAGAAGCTGCGGCGGTTGCGGATAATTTTGGTTTTACGTATTCGGTCAACCTGGAGAATAAAGTCAACGACTACCGCATTTTCGATTTGATCGGCGAGTTGGAAGAAGTCATAAATGAGCACAAGCCGGTTACATTCTTTTTGCCGTACCCGAGTTACAACCAGGATCATCGCACCATTCTCGATGCAGCGATGGTGGCCTTAAGGCCCCATGACATCAATCATTTTGTGAGAAATGTACTTTTGTATGAGGAGATTCAGGTAAGCGTTTGGCCCTACCGGGAAGATATCCTTCACGGGCAAACTTATAATCCGAATTGTTATTTCCCTATCGATATCGACAGAAAAATTAAGGGGTATCATCTGCATGCCTCACAGGTGAGAGCGATGCGGTCGCCTGAAATGTTAACGGCATTATCCAAATGGAGAGGTGTGCAGAGTGGCTTCGACTACGCGGAGGGATATATGGCCATTAAACTTTGCCAACCAACGCATTTGGTTCTCGGAAAGGATAGTCAAGCATAGGGATGATGAATCATATACCCTTGGCACCTCCCGTCCCCTCGTCCAAAGTTGCCAGGCCCGCCGTATCCGTTATCATCCCGACCTATAAACGCCCCCACCTTGTCGGTTTTGCAGTTCAGTCCATACTCTCCCAGGACATGACGGATTTTGAAGTGCTCGTCATGGATGACTGTCCGGAGGAACCGGCGGAAGCCGCCGTTCGGGAAATTGGCGATTCCAGGGTCCGGTATTTAAAAAATCCTCAAAATTTAGGCATATCAGGGAATTTAAACAGGGGCATTTATGAGTCCCGGGGGGAGGCCGTATTTATCCTTCACGACAGCGATCTGGCAAAACCGACGATGGTCGGGGAAATGTACGGGTTGATTCAGGAAAATCCGTCGACGGCATACGTACATACGGGTTTGGAGTATATCGACGATTACGGTGAGGTTTTTCAGGCGCATGTTGGAAATTACGGGCGTTTGACCCCTGGGGAAATTTGGCTGCGAAGAATGTTGGGCATGCTTGCATCAAACGTTTGCGCCATGACGATGGCACCAAGAGCCATGTATGAAAGTTACGGTCTCCTCGATTCGAATTATGGGGCTTATGCGGACGTGGAGTGGTCCATCCGAATGTGTCTCTACGGAGATGTGGGATACCTGCCGGAGCCGCTGCTTGTTATGAGGGATCGGGAACCCGATCATCCATTAAGAGCGTTTCAGTGGGGTACTTATGATTTACATATTCCAATGAGAAAAAAGTACATCCCCCTGGTACGCAACCCGTTTTGGCGGAATCTTGTGAGGGGTAAACTTCGGTGGGAAATCGAAAGGGCATTAATCATCAATATTCTGTCTTGTCTCAAGCATGAGCAGTATCAAAAATTGCGGGAAGGAAAAAAAGTCCTGGCAAACTATGGAATTTTTGTTCCCAAGGTTGTATCGGCATTTATAAGGTAATGTGATGAATTGCTTTTGGATTTGGGGAAAAACTCATTGGCGTGAAATTGTGAATTTTGATGCCGTATTTGCGATGATTCATTGAATTTCTGGCTGTAGGTGGCAGATTAGAATATTATCTGTAGATTAATGGGAAGGATTGTAAATATCAAAATTGTTGGCAATCCAGATATGTCTGTGGAAACACGGGTCGGATAACTATATCCATGTTTTGGTGAAGGACTGGAAGGGACGCGAGATAGCAGAATGGTTGCAAGATCAAATTCCGTGAACAGTAAGATTCCTCCAATAATATCGCTATTTGTCGTTGGGGCATTTTTTCTCATCATCCTCGGGTTGTTATTCCCGTATATCTTTGTATCTTCGGCGGATTCCATACTTTTCGGCTGGATTTTAATTGTGATGTCGGTTGTGAGTTTTTTACCGATATTTCGACAGCTGATTTTAGGTAAATTTAACTTATTTGCTTTGCCGGTATGGACGACAGTCGAGCAATGGCTACGAATGGGATTTTTGAGCATCTACTATTATGAAAATCCTCAAGGATATAACCAATTAACGCAAATTTTCAGCGCCGATGGGCTCAAGTGGTTCAATTTGGCTGCATTTTACTGGACAGTAAGTATTCCGTTCCTTTGGATAGGATACAGATCTCATCTTGGCCAGTGGTTGGGGCGGGTTCGCCCGCTGCACAGGATCATCAATTACCGGCCTGCTGTGGGCATCCGCTTACCGGCGGTTGCCGGTGTTTATATTATTCTTACATGCATCCGTATCTATCTGGTCGCTACAAAAAAATATGGAATGCTTATTCTTCTCAATGAAAACGAGCAGGCACAGGAAGAATTTCAGGTATTTGCATTCACAGCCCAGTATCTCGAAATAATCGGGTCTCTGGTCGCTGTTGTTTTGTTGGTGCACTATGTGAAATTTCAGAAATACAAAAAAATAATCTTGTTTTTTCTGATCGGGGTTATTTTCACTGAAGTCGGTTTCCGTATTGTGTGGGGCAGCAAGGGATTGATAATTTATTTTTTTATTGCGCTGGCTACTTCGTATTACATGATGACGGGAAGGGTGGTCCGATATTTAGCGCTTGGTTTTCTTATCCTTTTTGCGACGATTCCTCTTAACCTGGCTTATCGGCAGGCTATCAATGATAATAGAGTGGGAGGAAGCGCCATGAACATTCTATCCGGAATAGCTAACCTGGGAGGGGAAATCCTGGGATCCTCGGACAGGGTTACGAGTTCCATTAAATCAGGGATTTATACAGCTGGTGAGTATTCAGCCCAACTTCAGAACTTCGCAGCAATAGTCAAACATTTCGAAGAGGGACGAGAGGAGCATAATTACGGTAAAGAGTGGTTAAAGATACCCGTCATGTTCGTGATCCCGTATTTCATATGGAAAAATAAGCCTGTATATAAATATAATGGTAAATGGATGATGGCTGAAGTATACGGAAAATGGAAAATGAAAACATATTCCATTGCCGTGACAATACAGGGAGAATACTTTATACATTTCGGTGTGTGGGGAATTATGGGGGGGATGTTTTTTCTCGGAGTTGTGCACAGAATATTAATGGAGCGATATTGGAATGTGTCGGATATATATTGCTTGTGTGTATACCAAGCCATTGCCTTGGCGGTTGGCCCTGGAGTCATTCCATCGGGGAGTATTGCGATAATACGGTTGCTGGTTTTATTACATATCATGGGCAAAATCATGCTGATAAGGTCGCCGGAAACTAATTGATGGCAGTCTTGATGCTATTTCCCGAAGTGTATTCCGGGACGGGAGGAATTCAGCAGTTCAATCGAGAGTTCATTGATGCTGTACGGAACTCCTCCTTTCCTGCTCGTGCCGTATCACTAAAAGATCTGAAAAAAGATATCCCCGCCGGGCCAGCCGGGAAGGACGAAATTCTACAGAACAGCTACTGCGCCATATCCCGCTTTCGCATCGTCTGGAAAATTGTTTTTGTCCTGAAAACAATTTTCCAAGCGCTTTCATTTCGCCCGAATATAGTAGTTTGCGGGCACATTCACTTAATCGGGATGTGTCTTTTTTTGAATTATTTTTTTGGTTTTAAATACATCGTAATTATCCATGGAATTGAGGTATGGAAGCCGCTGAGTTTTATTCAGAAAAAATCTATCCGGAACGCCAGCCTCGTTTGCCCAGTCAGCAGGCACTCCAGAATAAAAATCACAGATGCCACGGGCATTCCTGAATCTAAAACCGAGATACTGTTCAATACGGTAGACGGTGAGGTATACCGCCCGGGACCGAAAAAAAAAGAATTGCTGGAACAGTATGGCCTTGAAGGAAAAAAGGTTTTGCTTACGGTGGCGAGGGTTGCACGAACGGAAAAGGACAAAGGGTTCGAGGTGGTTCTTGGTGCCGTTCAATTGCTCTCTTCAGAATTTCCTGAACTTCGGTATCTAATTGTGGGTGACGGAGATTATCTGGCAGAGTTGAAGAGAAAAACGGAAGACCTGGGAATTTTGGAAAGAGTTGTTTTCGCTGGATATGTACCCGACTCTGAACTCCGAAATTTTTATAATTTATGTGATATTTTTGTGATGCCCAGTAAAAAAGAAGGATTCGGAATTGTATTTCTTGAAGCGCTCGCATGCGGAAAGCCGGTTATCGCGGGAGATCGGGACGGATCGCGAGATCCGCTGATGGATGGGAAACTCGGGCAGTTAGTAAACCCTGATGATCCCGAAGAGGTAGCCGATGCCATTCGAAATATAATTGGAGAAACAATCGATAAGAGTAAAGTAGATACGATTTTTTTGAGAAAAGAAGTAATGATTCATTATGGCGAAATTGTTTTTAAAAAAAAAATAAAAACGCTACTCAATAGATATGTGCAGAATAAACAATAGCGAAATATTGAAAAACTTTATTTGTTAATAAGTGTGGATCGCAAGGTAAAAGGATGAGCAGATATGAAGCCGGGAAAAAAAGGTTTGTTGTTATTTGGAGTAAGTTTTGTATCTGTTGTAGTTGTTATTGTCGGCCTGGAAATTGGCACCCGTATTTTGCGCCCGGGTGTGAAATTTGTCCACTATATGAAGCCGAGTAGATTATTTAACCATGGCTATACACCCAATTTTGATGGCAAATATACTGGGCCGGAAGGGTATGAATTCAGGCAAAAGATGAATGCATTTGGGTTAAATCAATACAAGAGAGTGGTGGTTCCAAAGCCGGAAAATATATATAGAGTATTAATTGTAGGGGATTCTTTTATTGCTGGTCTGGGGAACATTACAGTCCCAAATATTATTGGTGATTGGGTTAAATTAAGAGTAGCAGTAGATAACCGGATTGTAGAAATTGTAAACGCAGGGCAATCTAGCTACAGTCCAATTCTCCATATTGCGCGATTTAAACACCAACTTCAGAAATTGGAACCCGATGCAATTATTTTCTTTCCGGATTTAACAGATGTATACGATGATTGGCATAGGTATAGAAAGTATGCGGTGTTCGACAAAAATGGAATGGTAGTTCGAGTTAATCCATCTACTCGTCTATTGAAATATTGGGAGAATATGGAAGAAGCTGGATACAGTTCATGGTATTCATTCTTTGCCAAATATATTTATCGAAGGTTTTTTAGCAAATCGCTGAAACGTCTTGCTGGTAAAAGCGGGGAAGAACGGATTTTTCAGCATGCGCAGGTTGAAAAGGATGCTGTCACAAAAAAAGCAATGACTCAGATTATGTATTCTGTCAGCAATATCAGTAATTATCTTGAACTACTTGAATCCAAACAAATCCACGTTTCAGTTGCCATCTACCCGCATCTTCCTCAGATTACTGGTAAATTTAATAGACTTTACGAACAAGAAATTAGGAAATTATCTTTCCGCAAAAAAATTCCCTTCAAGTCTTTTTTTAAGGAAATTGCAACGGAGATAAATTTAGGGAGAAAATTGTATTTTAAAGGAGACATACACTTCTCAAATATTGGGCTTGGAGTATTAGGTAGATATGTAAAAAAATGGATTGCTAAGGATCCAGTCGCAGCATTGGGGATTAAGTTCAAGTAAAATATATAAGAATAATAACATGCCTCATATGTAACAGTCGTCAGTATCTGTCGCCAAAACTTTCCAGTTAACTATAGGATTGAAAGTGAACATATTTAAAAGTGGGCTAATCGAACACAAGATTTCTTTCGGAAGTATCTTTTCTCGGTATGCTTGGATCAGCAGTATCAAGAATTGGAAGAATCCCAAACTTTTCAGGTTAAATAATGAAATGATCCATTTTTATACTGAAACCGCTTTGGAGCAAAATTATTTTGAAAAATCGGAGCAGGGGAATCTGAATTGGATGGACGGTAATCATCCATTTCAGGAATATATTTCGAAAATGGTCGAACTCGGGAATAGGGTGGTTGAATTCAGTAGCGGCAGTGGATATGCGGCGAAAACTTTTAGAGATGTAGGGGCAAGGTATATCGGGTTCGATTTAAACCGTTCTGCACTGGGTAATACAAAAAAGGCAAATCGGAAAGACAACCTAATTGTCGGGGATGGATACCAAGCACCAATTTCTAGTGATAGTTCCGATTATGTTGTTTCTTTTTATGCGCTTGAACACATGGTTTGGCCTCAACGATATATCGACGAGATGATAAGGGTGCTCAAACCAGGCGGGATTATAGCGCTGGCTTTTCCGGATTATGTAGCAAACTGGAAAAGGCCAATGGGATCCGTTCGAGAGGGAAGAAGTAGTGGAGGAATTCAGGAGAAGATAAAAAAAAACCTATGGATTGATGTGGTTCAATCTTTTATAGAAAGAAAGACTATCAATCGTTATTTAAGGTGGAAGCTGCATCGGAATATATACAGCAAGAGTCAATTTCGATTCTTGATTAACTTGAAGCCAGTGTGTCTTGTGAGTGATTATAGGTCGGACAATGATGCTGTGTATTTTGCAAGTGAAGAAGAGGTTGCCAGATATCTTGAAGGCAAGAATTGCATCATTGAAAAAAGGAGTGGTGGGATTAAGGGAAAGAACGGGGAGAATTTGGATTCTGCCAAATCGGGAAATGGTTTTGTCGTTGCCAGATTGAGAACCGAATGAAAATAACTTTAAAGAATTTAAAAAACAAGGGTGGGTTTTTCGGGCTTAATATTGTTGTCCTGATTTTTTGGTTCGCACTGATCGCCCCAGCCTATTCTCATAAATCCGTCGCACCCCAAGTATTCGATTATTATAGTTATATGTATGTCGGATATCTCCTGTTTATTACGCTGCCGGCTGTTGTCTATGCGTTTATATCGTTATTGACGGGAGAGAGGATTAACAGGAATTTATTCTTCTTGCTTATTGCGGTTTTAGTCGCCGGTGAAATGATTGTCCGCTACAGGACGACAAGTCTCGACCCGCTTAGATACGGCGGGATGAGGGAGTCCAGGCCATATACGGTGTTTGGCGGAGCGCGAAATGCGAAAGTTGACGTAGAAATTCCGCTATCACTTGATGCAAATGGTCGCGTAACATTCAAGAAGGTAAAGATCGTTCTTAATAAATTGGGATTCAGAGGAGAACTTCCTGGAAAGAAAAAAAAGGGGGAGTTCCGGATTATCGTTTTGGGAGGCTCTACAGTATTTCTCGGCACTTCGGTTCGAAAATCCATACCGGGACAAATCGAGAAATTGATTCATGAAAAAGGCTTGTCACATGTGAAGGTATACAACTGGGGGGTGGCGAGTGTTGTCTCCGGACAGGAGTTGTCAACCCTCATTCATACAGCTGTCGATTACCAGCCCGATCTTGTGATTGCTTATGATGGCTTGAATGATATTTTTTCGAAGTATGCCGATTATGATCCTCGCCCCGGATATCCAACCAATTTCATTCCTTATGAAGTCGGCCTCCGACTCATCGCGGGACGATGGACTTTAGAGGAAATGACATTGGCGGTATTCAGGAAGAGCCATATCGTCAGGAAAATATTTTTTGTTCACCTTGGCGGGATGCATACCCATAAGATAAAGCTTCGGAAGGAAGCGGGTTACAGAACCCAGAGATGGGAGGAGGAAATTGCCCGAAAGTATGTCGGGAATCAAACGAAAATGTGCCGGATCGGTTCCGGGTTCGGTTTTAAATTTGCGTCATTCTTGCAGCCGATGATTCAGCAAAAAAAGAATCTTACAAAAAATGAGAGGCCATTTCGCTACGGGAAAAAATACTCGGAATATATTCTGAGAATTTACGAAAAATCCCGCGCCGGGTTTCGTTTGGCGCAAAAGTCGCTAGAAAAAACAAAGTGTATTTTTGCCGATATCAGCGATGTCTATAAAAACGATAAGAGAGATGTGTATTATGACATGGGGCATACTTTTGACTATGCGAAACCCGCCGTTGCAAAAGTCATTGTGTCCCACGTGATGAAAATGATACCGAGAAGTAATTGATTTTGAATGAGTGGAAAATCCCAGTACACCCTCCTGGTGAATTCAGCCAGGAAGCCATTATCGGTATACTTGTTCTCCCAGCAAATCTAAAAAATGCATCGTGAGCATAACGTCTTCAATGGAGACAGGCGACGGCGTCGTGCCGGATTCGATAGAGCGGATGAAATCCTTCAGTAATAGAAGGTGCGGCTGCGCCTTGGCGGGTACGCGGTTCTTGATGAGTTTATCCTTCAGCCTTCCCGATACGAAATCCACCAGGCGTTTTCCCTCGGTAAGCAATTCATCTAAGGGGTTTAGCCTTCCGCAGTATATCCGGTAGGAGTGCGGAAAAAATTTGATGGAGATATCACTGGCGGTGCCAAAAATTTCGAGGGTCGTGAATTTGGTGGAGGAAAACCCTTGAATATCGATAAAGCTGATAGCACCCGAGGTGTGTTCCGCCAGCGCGGAAATTTTTGAGGTCACTCCGAGTTCCGGCTCTTTGGTGAATCTGACATCGCCAACGGATCGAACGGGGCCGCCAAATAAGACCTGAAAGTCCAGTAGATGGATTGCGTGTTCATACAGAAGGGTCCTGTATTTTCGCTCCTCCCATGCCCAGGGCGGAAGAGATACATGAAGCAGTGAGCCGATGTGATGGACGATTTTTGTTTGATACACCTCTCCCAGTAATCCGTCTTCCATCGCCTGAATGGCCCGAAGAATCGGTTCTCGATACCGCCATGTCTGGCCGACGCAAACCTTGACGCCGTATTCTTTGGCGAGCGCTTCAAGTTCGGCTGATTGTTCGTAGTAGAGCGAGAGAGGTTTTTCAATCAGGACATTTTTTCCTGCCAAGATGACTTTTTTCCCGATTTCGTAATGTGTGAATACCGGTGTGGTGACGATCACAAAATCAAGGTCCTGCCCGCCCTCCAGAAACTCATCGACATCGGTGTGGAGGGTTTGAATTCCGCCAATCATTTCCTGTGGGCGGAGCTTGTCGATATCCGTATCGCAAACAGAAACGAGCTGAAGTTCCGGAATGCCACCAATGGCGGGGACATACATGTCCCGAAAGACCCCTCCGCATCCAATTATTCCACACCGGATCATGCGAGCGTCTTTCTGGCGACTTCCATCATGAGAAAATTTGCGGTGCTGAATTTAAATTTGTATTGCGGAAGATCCGCTGTGTTCAAGTCCCCGCATAGGTTGAAATTCATCTGCCCCAGGGATTCTCTTTGAGCGAGCTTGATATGTTTGATCATGGAGGGGCGAAATCCCATCAGGGTGGCGCAAAATGCGTCTGTTGCCACGGGGTCTTTTCCCCCGATGAAAAGACCAACTTTTTTGGGAAAGCCCTGAGCTGGACCGCGGTTTCCCTCGACACAAAGATCAGCGTCTATTACCGAAAAGTGCGGAAAAATCGCCTTGTTGATGTCTACGATCGCTCCGCTCAAATCCCTGTGGTACGGGCGTTTGTCCTTGGGGCGGTAGCAACCGAACAGGTTTTTAAGGCTAGCAGTCATTTTCGTTTTTCCATGGGTCTTCAGTTTCGGGTGGTTGATCAGAAGATCGTATTCCTTCATGAGGGTAGGAACCTCGATTTCAGGAACCGTACCTCCACTGATTGGAACAGAAGCCCACTCGCAATCGGCGAGGCTTATACAATTGGTGTTGTATTTGCGCGCCACCTCGTCCATGCCCAAGAATCCGTACATCATCCGGCAAATCGTATCGCAGGAGTCGCCTTCGAGAAGATCGATTTTCGCATCGGGGTAGTGGTCCCGAAGGACATGGAGCAGAGCCCCAACAACCTGGGGATGGGAGACAGCACCAGTTTCCGGCTTCCTGTAATCGCAAAGGTTTAACTTAATCCCGATGGAATTGGCGGATTTTGGGAAACCGAGAGAGCCCACAAGACGTCTCATACAGTTCAGACGGTCTTCGCCTAATATTTTGTATGCGTATACGTCGCGGCTGGAATTCATAATGATTTTTTTCTGCCTATCAGGTGAGAAGTATCAGCCCATTCCAAATACGTAAACCCGCTGTTGGATAATAGATTTTCAATTTGGCGCGGGACATTATCGCGGCCCAATTTGGCGTGCAAGGAAAAATGAATTTCAAGTAAAATAAAACGGCAATCGGGATGTTTCAGGGTCTGGGTAATACCCTTCAATACATCGTATTCCATTCCCTCTACGTCAATTTTCAAAACATTAGGCGCGGGAAGGGAGTGTTCGTGAATAACCGTATCCCCCGGGGCAACTGAAATAGTTTGTTGGTGGGAGGGAGATTCACCCTCGTCATTTCCTAAAATTCGGTGAACGCCTGAGCCTGCCTCATCTGAAAAATCCATGACTCCCTCGCTCGCGGTTTCGCCGAGCGCCGTTTCCAATACCCTCATATTCTCGATGGCGTTAAGTTTAATGTTTACAAGTAGCCTGGCTCGGGAGTTTTTTTCGGGCTCAAAGGAAATGACTTGTCCCCCGATTCCGACCTTTTTAGCCAGGAATAGGGAATACATGCCGATGTTAGCTCCGATATCGAATACCACATCCCCGCTTCGGGTATTGTCGAGGAGTAGCTGGATGAGTTTTTGCTCGCCCCCGATGTGATTCAGGCGAAAAAGTTCAAAGTGAGATGTGTGGCAAAAATCAAGATAAGTGTCGTTGATGTGAACTCTTTCGGTCCCTTTGGCGGGGCGATTCCGGGATGTCCACTTGAAAGCCGCCAACCGAAATTCTGAAACCAGCATTATCATACGGCCTAAACCCAATAACCGGAGGATATTTCTGAGATGGCTCTTGTAAAGAAGGCTTTTTATATTTTCAATCACGTTATTAGAAACCACTTGTAAGGAAAGTACACTTTAAATCGGCCTCTTAGAATGGGCATATTTCCATCATTGTGGTTTGAGTTCAACGGCAGGGCACCAAAATTCCATTATTGCACTGCCAAGGTATTCCGGCAAGGTAAAAGGGAAGGCGGAACTATTGGGATTCTGAGGAAAGAATCATGTCGTACGACTTGATCAGTTCCCGGGATGATTTTTCCCACGAAAATTCATCTCTTGCCAGTTTTGCCCCTTGTTTTCCCATCTTTTCTCGGAGTTCCTTGTCGCCCAGAAGGGTGAGCAGGGCATCGGAAATCTCTCCGGAATCGCATCCGGTAACCAAGCCTGCGCCGTATTGCTCGACCTGAGGGGCCACCCCGACACGATCGGTGATAAGCACGGGAAGTCCCTTTTCCATGGCCTCGTAGGCGGCAACGCCGAAATTGTCCCCGTATGAGGGGAGAACAAAAATATCGGCAATGGAATAAAGGCCGCTTTTTTCTGCTCCCTCGACGAAACCAGGGAAGATGACTTTGTTTTCCAGTCCGTTCGATTTAAGTAGATTCTGTATATCTTTTTCGTAGCCCTTCTCGGGTTCCCCGGCGATTACCAGGGAAACGTTATTTTCTTTTTTCAGAATTTGCTTGAATGAAGGGAAGAGCAGATCGAGGCCCTTGACTGGGTGAAGCCTGGAGAGGAATAGAATGATTTTATTGCTACGAAGCTCCGGATGGTTTTTATAGAATATTTCGGGGTTGGGCTCGCCGCCACCATTGCTGAAATCCAGGCCGGGCGAAAGAAGGCGCGGCGTTCCGGGGAGTTTTAAAATATGGAACTCATTCAGTTCGGCGTTAGAAGTCAGGTGAATGAAATCCGCATTTTTCAGGATTTTGTTCCCTACCATCAATAAGAATAATTGTTTGACGTAAAGATTCTTCCGGATGTGGTGTGAGTTCAACTGTCCGGCCGGCCTGATTATATAAGGTTTGCCGTACCTCCGGGCCCAGTGGACTGCGGGTATGGTTACATACGAGAAAAATTGATGAATGTGAACGAGATCATAGAGTTGGACATTGTTTTTTAGCCAGGTGTTAAGCTGGAAAGAAAATGCATACTTTTTCAAAAAAGGTGTATGGAAATAGTATGTCCGGACCCCGGATGTCTCCACGGGTTGGTTGAGCGGTACGTTTAGGTTTCCTGAAACGTCCGCGTCGGTCGATATAAGAACCACTTCCACATTTTCATTCTGCAATGATTTGCATATCTCGGGGACAAGAACGGATGGTCCGCCGAGGCGGGGGCTCAAGCCTGAGGTGAGGTGAAGTACGCGCAATCGAGATGTCCTCGGGTGGTCAAAATTATAAATGGGGAGTGAAGTGAGAGCCCCAAACAATGAGTGCTTAGAGAATGTCCTGTAGCACCTTGCTATATTACCGCACTATATCCGAAATTGAATAACAAGGGATGAAGGCTAGCTGTTCGTGGGAAGGGATTGTTTGCCCGTTGATTTTGATGGAATCATCGGAAGGGGCGAGATCCTTTATTTCTCTTATGTGGCGCGGATTTCATCAGTCTCTCCGGGGGCTGTTAATTCCCGGTCTTCCAAGTCGTATAAGGCGTAATTATTCATCTGCAAAAATTGAAAGCATTGGTTTTTTTGATCCTCGCCGTGGAGCGCAAGGAATATAGTTGGGTGGACTTTTTCAATCGTACGTTGAGCGCCCTGGAGAACTTGATTCTCAGCTCCTTCTACATCGATTTTCAAAAAATCGGGCAAGGGAAATTGGTGAATTTCGACAGCATCGTCAAGGCTGATGGTCGGGATCAGCAATGGGGCGTTCTCGGTGGGGATTAAAATGTTCCGGTGTTTTTCGCCTTCCACAGAAAAGCCGGATATGCCGCTTTCCCCGGCGAGGGCAGTATGCACAACCTGTACGTTGGAGAGTTTGTTCATTCGAATATGACGGAGAATGGATATGATGTTTTCCGGAAGTGGTTCAAATGAAAAAATCTTCCCCCGGTGGGCCAGCCGGGAAAAGATACAAGAGTAGTATCCCGCCTGAGCGCCGATATCATACACCGTCATATCCGGTTTCACCCATTTCGCTATGGCCTGGACTTTTTCGGTTTCATAGGCTCCCAGCCAACACCCGTGCTTGGCGCTTCCTGTGGTCCATTTCATCCCCCGGGCGGGTCCTTGAAGGATGGGCATTACGAAGGATTTGGGAATCAAGTGGAGGGGAAGGCGTAAAAACTTCCCGAAAAAAGTGGAGACGTTAAATCGTTGCGGGTTGAGAATCATTTTTCTGACTGCGCCTTTAGCATAAAGAGGTAGGTGAGCTGACTCGGGCAGTGGTCAATTTGCGGCTCATTCGCGGTTATCCGCTCCATTCCACTATCCCCGTTCCCGAAAAATGCCCGAAGCTGGTGATGTCCAGTTTCGGGTGCTGGATGCCCCGCCATATATCGAGCATTTCCCACTGGCGAATATCATCGAAGATTAACAGCGTGCCTGGTGTCATATCAATTGCTGAAAAATTGTCGATGAGATTCTTTTCGAACACGCCGTCTTTGGAGGCGTCGATGAAAATGATTTCGGCGCCGCGCAATAAGTCCGCATGCTTTCGGGTTATTTTTGGCTCCCCGAAATCGCATAGGATTTGCTCGAACCTTCCATCCCAAAAATCACTTTCTTTGATTAAAGTTTCCGGAATCTGGTCCCAGGGAAGAATATCCACAGTGGTCAATTTCCCGCCGTCCGGAATGCCCTGGAGCATTGCCAGCGAGCCGGTGCCCTTAAATGTTCCGATTTCGACCACGGACCTGGGTTTCACTTCCTCGATGAGAGCGGCAAGAACCCGGTAGTGTTCGCCGGGCCACACATGAACGATAGGCGGCGCTCCCCGGTCCGCAAGAAGGGACAGCTCTATATTTCTTGCCCGAGTTATAATGGATTCGGCCAGATCCAATAATCTTTCGTTTGGCCCGTGAGGAGAATCATCTTGTGAAAGGACGGCGCTAAGCATGGCATGTCTGACTCCAAGTGCCTCGAGCCTCCACTGCAAGGCGCGCATATCCAACCTTGTCTTCTGGAATATCGGCTGTAATATTGATCTTATCAAACGGGTTATTCTCATCTTTTTGCCCTTCCATGTTGTTTGAGTGGTGTGCCCCTAGCCGCCCTTGCAACATTTATAGAATTCAGGGGAAATGGATGAGCTGGTTCATGGCATTTGGGTTGAGTCTTTATGTGTTTTCTCATTCTGGGTGATTTGAAATCCCGGTGGTCTCCAAACTTCGGTTTGTTGAATTTTTTGGAACTTACGATTAATTCGCTTCCAAAGTAGATAAATGAGACGCCACGGGAGCGCAGCTAAGATAGGCCACCAGGGTTTCCCATGGCGAAAAATTTCCTTGATGTACATAGCTCCGATTTTAACATTTCCCTGAAGAATCCTGAGAATGGCCACTAAAAAATAATCCGCTCCAACTCTGCCAATTCCAATCATCATGCATGCCCAATTATTTCCAAATAGAGGCGATGATTTGAAAATAATTCGTGGAATACTAATCCAGTCAATTAATGGAGCCATATTTTCTTCCGAGCGATGAGAAATTTCACTTCCCTTTAAATCTTCCGTGTAAAGCCTTTCTTCTCCATGCATTCGTCCGAAAAATAAAAGTTGGTTTGTCGCCACGAAGTCCCCGACTTGACATAATTGCAACCCAAGGAAAGTATCTGCTGCATACCGAAAGCGAGAGGTATATTTTCCGATTTCGAGCAGAGATTTTTTCCTTATAAAAAAAGACGAGTTTCCGCCGATCCCTTTGAATCCAAGCAGTTGTCTCTGAATTAAGGTCGCGCCCTTGTAAATTTTTTTGGGAAAGCACGTTTCGGAAACGTTTGAAATAGGAATTCCGGCAGAGTTGACGTCAACGCATGCGGATTGAATCATGGATGCTGTTGGAAACGTTTCCGCTAAATTGATGCAAACCTCAAGACAATCGGGATGAAGCCAATCGTCAGCGCATAGAAATTTAACGAAAGGTGCCTGTGCATGGTCGATAGTCCGGTTGAAATTCTCGAACATTCCTAGCCGGGTTTCGTTTTTGAAGTAGCGAATTCGAGGGTCTTTGTCGGAATATTCTCTGCAGATGGTTTCGGTGTCGTCGACCGATTGATCGTCGCAAATGATTAGTTCCCAATCCGTGAAGGTCTGAGCCAGGACGCTTTCGATCGCCTCAGGAAGGTAGTGCCCGTAGTTATAGGCCGGGATGCATACAGAAACCTGGGGAGGCATAAATTCGCTCGCTGTTTTTCAGGCGGAAAACTCTGGAAATTCTTCTATTATATAGTCATATTCCACTTCAAATTGACATCCCAAGCCTACTTCCTTTTTAAACTATAGCAGTTTTTGTGAATCTTCTAAGACCATAGGTCCAATGTGATATCTAGTAAAAGCCATTTTACTCACAGTACAGCCTAAGTCGGTTTAATCTCAACTATAACGAACCATTAGCAGTTGTGGGATTGGACGGTACTACAGGGTTGGAACGGGGGACTGCTTCTCAGCTATATCCTCCTCCGCTCCAGAGTTTTGTTGGACACCGAATAGCGGGTAGATTCCCGCTCAAAGGAGGTGTCCACATGAACGAGCATGAGGAGAGGGTCAGCGCAGGCTCCGGGAGCCCGGAGGGCGAACGGAGCCTGCGCTGAGGGGCGGGGCTGAGGGGCGGGGCCGCTTCTCGGTGAGGCGCAAGACGGGGGCGGTATTTCCCGGAAAAGAGCCAAACCTGAACACTTCGGCCGAGGCATACCGAATGCTCGGTATGCTGCAGAATCTTTATGTTTAAGAGTTTTTGGCCGTTTCTTTCCCCTAAGTATTTCAGTGAATTTAGTGTATATTCCAAATCATTCCCGAGCAGGAGACGTTGAGCCATTAGGCTGGACAGCATGGAGAAGGCGGGTTTCTGGCGGATATTTGTCTTCTCCCGACGCTCAATTTTCTTGGAATCGGGTCTTGCCGGGAGGTTGGAATTAGGGAGCTTCCCTGGCGAAATGGAATCGAACAGTTGCTTGGCATAGGAATGATCGCATGGTGGACATAAAACGGAAGACTACGGAAGACTGCTACCTTTGTGGCGGCAAGGATTTTGAGCCCGTGATAACGGATGTGGATAATCGTTTCGGATACCCTGGCGTCTATCATATCGTTTCATGTAAATCCTGCGGTTTTTCCTTCCTGTCCGACCCCCCCCCAGCTGGATAAATTATCAGCTTGGTACAGGGAAGGGTATGGGGCAAAGGAATCTGTCGTTCCCATACTGGGCTCGAGTGACATGATGGGGATACTTTCCTGGCCCAGGAAAAAGAACAATATCATCAGATGGATTAAAAAAAGAAATTTTTATTGGCGCTGGTGTATGAGGGAGCGTTTTGACAAGCACATACCGCCGGAGGGCGAGATCCTCGATTTCGGGTGTGGCGAAGGTTACATGATGAATTACCTCAATAAGAATCGAAGACGTCACATGATGGGGGTGGAGCCTTCCATGGCGGCATCGGCACAGGCGAAATTGCTTGGTTTCGATGTGCAGGGAGGGATTGAATCTTTTCCCCCTGAGAATATGAATTTTTTCGATGCCATCGTGCTTTTTCAGGTGCTTGAGCATCTGATGGACCCGAAGAAATTTCTGCGGGAATTCTCCAGACTTCTTGTGCCGGACGGAAAACTCATTATTTGTTGTCCGAACGTTAATTCTCAACTAAGGAATACATTTAAAAATTCATGGATCAACTGGCACATGCCATTTCACTTGTGGCACTTCAGCCCGGAAACTCTGGTGAGTTTTATGGAATCCGAAGGATGGGCTGTCTCTCATGTCGAAACCGTCACGCCTCCGGTATGGATGTTTCAAACCTTGACTGTCGAGTTTTTAGACTACGGTTTTACGTCGGCCAGGGAAGGGTTTGCCACCATGCGGGAGAAAAGGAACGGACAGGATCCGATGTCCGGAGATTGCATCTACTTGGTTGCAAGCAAGGCGGATAAATCGGTATCTGATTGATGGCAGACCTTGTCAAGGGGGGGCATATGGCTGATTCGCAGCGAGGTATGGAGGAGAACCAAATTAGAGCAAAGATATGCATCGTCTCTTCCATCGGGGGGCATCTCGGCGAAGCCAGGGCTTTGAGGAAGGTTTACGAGCGCTACGATCATTTTTTCGTCTTGAATGCCCCCACGATCCTGCCCAAGGAGTTAGAAGGCAAGACCACTTTCATCTGTCACTCCGAGCGAGATTGGCGGTTTTTCGTGAATCTTTGGGAGGCATGGCGGATACTTCGCGAAAAGAAGCCGGATCTGATTATGAGCCCAGGCGCTGGTCCTGCGGTACCATTCGCACTGGTGGGGAAGCTGTTGCGCATTCCCTTTTTGTTTATTGAAACCTCATCGCATGTAACAGTTCCTTCGCTCACCGGGCGGATAATGTACTATCTGGCCGATCGGTTTTTTTACGAATGGAAGTCCATGGGTAAGTTTTTTCCGAAAGGAATATACGGGGGTCTCAATATATGATCTTCGCAACGGTCGGGACCGCTACCCAGGATTTTGGCCGCTTGATATCGGCGATGGATCTGTTGGTGGGTCATGACCTTGTGAAGGAGCGTTCCGTTTTTATCCAGACAGGGCATACAAATAGTGTAAAGCCTAAGAATTTCGAATTTGAACCGTTTCTTTCGGTAGAAAAATTTGAGAGATTAATGGAAGAGGCTGAGATCATCGTATGTCATGGAGGCAGTACCACAACAATTCATGCCCTCCGATTGGGTAAGACACCCGTTGTCATGCCCAGGAGGAAAAAGTTCGACGAGCACGTTAACGATCACCAGATGGATTTGGTGCAGGCCATGGCCGCTGAGGGGTGGATCGTTCCAGTATACGAGGCTGAGGAGCTTCCAGCCGCTATCGGTGAAGTTTTAGAAAAAAAAGATCAAAAGATAGAGCCACAATCTTCTCAAATGGCGCAGCTTATTGATGCGGCCATCGTGGAGCTGATCGGACTGAGGCGGTAGAACTGGGACCGCGCCGCTTCCTTCGGGAACTGGAGCTTGGGTAAGGAACCAAAATGTATATTTTAGGAATAAATGCTTACCACGGCGATGTTTCATGCGTACTCCTTCGGGACGGGGAGTTGGTGTGCGCCCTTGAGGAGGAGCGTTTCCGGCGCGTGAAGCACTGGGCAGGGTTTCCTTCGGAATCCATTCTGAAGTGTTTGGAATATGGTGGAGTGGGCCCGGAGGACATTGATTACTTCGCCGTGTCGAGGGACCCCTACGCGAACTTATGGCGCAAAGTGCTTTTTACATGCAGGACCCGGCCCAACGTGAAATTGGTTGCAAGCCGCTTGAAAAACATGGGAAGCATCCTCGATATCGAGGAGGTGATGTCGAATACGTTGGGGATAAAAAAAGAGAGGGTCCATGACCGGATTCGCTGGGTCGAGCATCATCCCGCACACATTGCCAGTGCTTTTTTTCTCTCCCCCTTTGACGAGGCTGCCGTTTGTTCCGTTGATGGGTTCGGAGATTTCGTGAGCACCTCTGTGGGGCTGGGGCGCGGAACCAATTTCAAAGTTCTCGGGAAGGTGTATTTCCCGCACTCCCTTGGCCTCCTGTATTTGGCGATCACGCAATACCTGGGGTTCATGAACTACGGTGATGAATATAAGGTGATGGGGTTATCCGCATATGGAGAGCCCGATTTTAGCGATGAAATAGGACAGCTGGTGCATCTCACGCCAGGCGGCGGGTTCAAGCTGGATTTATCCTACTATTGCCACTGGCAGGGAAAGAGCAACATGTCTTGGAGCGATGGGGCGCCGATTCTGGACGAGGTATACACCCCAAAACTCGAAGAACTTCTTGGACCCGCCCGCAAGGCGGATGAACCCTTAACCCCCCGGCACGAGGCAATTGCGGCCTCTCTTCAACATGTTTACGGAGAGACCGTATCCCATGTCCTGAATGCCTTGTATGAAAAATTGCGCCTTCCTCGGCTATGCCTGGCCGGCGGCTGTGCCATGAACAGTGTGTTTAACGGAAAAATCCGAAAAAAAACCCCATTTGAGGATATCTATATCCAGCCGGCCGCAGCTGATAATGGCACCGCATTGGGCGCTGCGTATTATGTGTGGAATCAAGTTCTGAAAAATCCACGTTCTTTCGTCATGAAGCATAGCTACTGGGGGCCAGAATACACCCAAGGTGCTGTGGAAAGAGAACTGAGTTCCTATCAGGCTCAGCTAGAGGAGAGCGGATGCAAGTCAAAAAAACTCCCCGATGATGAGTCTCTGTGCCGGTGGACTGCGGAAAAGATCGCTGAAGGCAAGGTCGTCGGGTGGTTCCAGGGGCGGATGGAATGGGGAGCGAGGGCGCTGGGGAACCGTAGCATATTGGCCGATCCGCGACGGAAGGACATGCGGGATATTATCAACGTCAAAATAAAATTTCGTGAAAGATTTCGCCCGTTCGCTCCCGTTATTCTCGAAGATAGAATCGACGAGTATTTCGAGGGAGCGGTTCCCGATCCGTTTATGCTGCAAGTCTATCAGGTCAGGCCGGATCAGCGTGAGCGAATCCCTGCCGTTACACACGTAGATGGGTCGGGAAGGCTTCAGACCATCAACTCCGAGGTAAATGAAATTTTCTGGCACCTCCTAAACGCGTTTGATGAAATCACGGGTGTACCGGTATTGTTGAACACGTCTTTCAATGAAAACGAACCCATTGTCCAGAAACCCTCTGAGGCCATGGAGTGTTTCATCAGAACCCATATGGATATTCTGGTAATTGGCCAGATGGTGTATGAAAAACCGTATTCGAGGGCTTCCGTTTCGGAAGCCCAGAGTGTTTCCTCAACATAGGTTTGCGGTTCGTCGTTGGGCCATGTATCGGGCTGGCGCCTTATATATCCACGGGATAATCTGATCAGTGTTTATCCCTGGAATGGTGGGCGAAATCCATACAGAGCCGAAACGAAACGAATTGCTCGTTGAATCCCCCAAAATGCGTCCAATTCATGTTGTTCTTTTTAATCGCTCCTTTTATCCCGATACGGCGGCGACTGGGCAGATATTGACGGAGCTCTGCGAGGAACTTGTCGAAAAATATGGTTGCCGGGTTTCGGTGGTGGCGGGTGTTCCTCTTATTTCTTCGGCAGAGGATTTTGTGCCTCCGAAGTGGTGGCAGATATTTCGCCGGGAAGAGTACCGGGGCATCCAGATTCTCCGGGCGTGTGGCACCCGGTTTTCAAAAGACCGTTTCGCCGGGCGGGTTGCAAACTACCTGAGTTACTTCCTTTCCGCATGCTATGCTGGGCTGCGTCTGGAGCGCCCCGATATCATTATCGCCGCCACAGATCCACCCATTATCGGTCTGGCGGCAATCATGTCTTCCCGCCGCTACGGCGTTCCGCTTGTGATGTCGTTCCGCGATATTTTTCCCGAAGTGGCGCGTCTCCTGGAAGATTTTCAAAATGATTTCGTGGAGAAAATCCTTCAGAGCATCACCTCGTTTCTTGCCCGAAATGCCGACCTGAATATCACGCTGGGCCATACCATGCGGGCCAAGATCATCGAAAAAAAAGGAGGCGCTCCGGAGCGGACAGTTATCATTCCCGATTGGATCGATTGTGCCCAGGTTGTTCCCGGGCCCAGGCAGAATCCTTTTTCCCGTGCCAACGACCTCGATGATTCCTTTGTCGTGATGCATTCTGGGAATATCGGCCTCTCCCAGAGTCTCGAGACGCTGGTCGAGACGGCAAATTTGCTGCGGAATTTTGAGGACCTGAAGGTCGTTTTCGTGGGTGAGGGCGCAAAAAAAGCGGCTCTGCAGGCCAGGGTTAAGGAACTGAACCTCGAAAATGTCATTTTTCTGCCCTATCAGCCCAAGGAGCGGCTGACGGAGTCATTCGGCACGGCCGATGTATTTATTATTTCGCTCCAGCAGGGATTGGCCGGGTTTATCGTGCCTAGCAAACTTTACGGAATTTTAGCCGCTGGCCGTCCCTATGTTGCTTCAATAGAGGAAGTTTCGGAAGTTGCTCTGATATCGAAAAAATACAACTGTGGTTTCGTAGCAGAATCTGGAAATCCTAGGGCCATGGCTGATGAAATTTTGCGCCTTTATAACGACAGGGGGCTTTCGAGAAAAATGGGCGAGAATGCCCGCCGGGCGGCGATGGAGTTTGATCGACCGGTCCAGGTGCGTGCCTACTATGATTTAATCCGAACGTTGGTTAGAAACAGGCCGGCACGGCGGTCCTATCTTTTGAAGCGTTTTTTCGATGTTCTTCTTTCGGGAGCTGGGTTGCTAGGTTCATCTCCATTGTGGCTCATGATTTCTTTTTGGATCAAAATGGAGGACGGTGGTTCTGTCTTCTATTCCCAAGATAGAGTTGGAATGGGCGGTCGAATCTTTCGGGCGTGGAAATTCAGATCAATGGTGCCCGATGCGGAAAAAGGCCTCGGGGCGGTTCAGGCTCAGGAGGATGATTCTCGCGTAACAAAAGTGGGGAAGATTTTGCGGGCTACCGCCATGGATGAGCTTCCCCAACTCTGGAATATATTCCGGGGGGACATGGGTTTTGTCGGCCCGAGAGCCATTCGGCCCGGTGAAAAAGAAGTTCATGGAGATGGTATTATGGTTGAGGCTTCAGATATTGAGGGGTATAAAGAGAGACATTCCGTAGTTCCTGGCCTTACGGGCCTCGCCCAGATATACGGAAATCATGATACACCTAGGCGGCATAAATTTCGCTACGATTTGTTATATATAAAAAAACAAAGGTTTTTTCTTGATTTAAAGTTAATTGTTCTTTCTTTTTGGATTACTCTCTTGGGTAAGTGGGAGAGCCGGGATAGGAAACTCTAGAGCTCTTTTGCTTGATGTAGGAAACCGTGATGATCGACGTAATAGTAGTGGGGGCGGGTTGTGTTGGTAGCCATATGGCTCGCCTTTTAGCTGAGAAAGATTTGGACGTACTGGTACTTGAAAAAGATCGAGCGATCGGGGATTCGGTCAATTGTAGCGGCATCATCGGCGTTGAAGCATTTTCAAAATTAAATCTTCCTGTAGGCTCCATCCAAAATCATTTGCAGAAAATAAAGGTGTTTGGCCCTTCAGGCGAATCGATTGTTTATGATCCTAAGGAGCCTTGGGCCCATATAGTTAACCGGGCCAGTTTCGATTGTGAAATGGCCGAAAAAGCTGGAAAAAACGGAGCCACTTACCGTATGGAGTCCTGGGTCGAGGATATTGAAGTTGACGATGATGGTGTTTCTCTCACCACTCAATGTGAAGATGGCTTAAGGACTTTCCGCGCCAAAACTTGTGTTTTGGCCACGGGATATGGAGCGAAGTTTATTCGGAAGGTTGGCCTGGGAAATATCCATAATTGTATCCAGGGAGTCCAGGTTGAGGCGGTAGTGCAGGATGTGGAAGATGTGGAAATATATTTGGGGAATAAAATCGCTCCTGGTTCATTCGCATGGGTGGTTCCAATTGGGAATGAGCGATGCAAGATCGGTCTTTTGGCAAAAGAAAGAGGAGGGGAACTTCTTCGGGAGTTGTTGAAAGGTCCTTATCTTGCTCCCCGCATGCAGGATTGGGATGGAACAGTGAAAGGCAGCCTGATCCCGATGGGAACGCTTTCCAAAACCTTTGCGGAGCGAGTTCTGGTCGTGGGAGAGGCGGCGGGCCAAGTGAAGATCACCACCGCCGGAGGGATTTATTATGGTCTTCTTTGTGCAGAGATAGCTGCTGAAGTGCTTGGACGTTCATTTCAGGAAAATAATTTTTCGGCAGAGACTCTGGCCGCATACGATACGGAATGGCGGAAAATTCTTGAGCCTGAATTGAATGCCGGAATGGTTCTTCGGAAGATATACTCGAAAATGTCTGATGGCCAAGTCGATGCGTTAATTAAGCTGGCCAAATATGATGGCATTGTTCCCCTGGTCAATAAGGTTTTTCATTTCGACTGGCACGCCCCGTTGATCTCGGCTCTTCTAAAAAACCAACTCAAGTCGTGGGTTAAGACGCCTGTTTAAGTTAATTCCTTAAATTCGCCTTAAACTTCAAAAACTCCCTAATCAATTTTTGGGGAGTTTTTATATTCGGATTTCAAAAAATAGGCGAAGAAATTGTCAGTTTATTGGCTTCTCCCCAAACGCCATATACCGACACCGTAAGGCTTTAAGGTTTTTTGTAGCCCATTTCTGTGGTGTTTTATTTTTTTCGATGTGAATATATCGAACGCATGTCCCTCCTGGGTAGTAAGTCCCTGAAGCCTCATAGTCGTTGGTTTATCTCTTGTGTTTAAAGCAATGAGATAATTTTCTGGCGGAAGAGGTGGGCAGCCCTTCTTGGCGGGAGGCGAATTGTTGGCGGTTAGTTTTTTTTCCAGGAAATGAATTGTGGGTTTTCCGCGAGAATCCATTTCAGGTGAAACAAGGGTGGGTTGAGGTATTTTCTCGTTAGCGGCTAGTAAAGGATAAATGCAGTTTAGCTCACCCGCCAATTTTTTCAGATTTGCCCAATGTCCTGCGCTCCTTCGGGCATGCTCGTCCGCGAAATATATAATCCCCCGCGCTCCGTGGATGATGGCGAGGTAAGTCATCGCTCGCTCCTCGGCCAAAGTTGGAAAGCGCCCGGGCTTGTCTTTTGGATAATGCCGCTCCAGCCCCCAACTGAAGGCCTGAATTATTGCCCAGATTTGTTTATTTGGCCCGAGTTGTCTGCGGACATTCTCGATGGAATCACTTACCCAGGTAAGGGGCTGGGTGGGGACGGGATAGGGGTCCACCATGACCACATCGACGGCATCCCCATAGTAGCGGGCCTGGTTGGATCTCAGGAGGGCTAGGCCTGTTGGGTGCGGGGGCGTGAGATTTCTGGTTGACGCGGTTTTCCGCCAGATCGCGCTGGGCGGAACCCCCCGCCCTTCAGCCTCATCTTCAATGTACCAGCCCAGGAGCGCAGGGAACTGGCTGGCTATCCGGGCAAGTAAGTTGAATTCGGCACCATTCATATTCTTGTGAGAGAAAATGGCTTTTAGCCCATTCCTATTGGCTGCTTTGAGCGTTTTTAGGCTGTCTCCGATGAGAACACTGTTGAATCCCGCCGCCTTTAATTCAGCGAAGCCGCTTGGCCGCGCGTCGAACATCCCGATTGGGAAAAACGATGTGCGCTGGTTGGGCGGGTCCACGCGGATAGATTTTGGAATTGTCTTGGATGTTTTGTTGCCATCCAGCACCCGGAACGATTTAATGTCAGAGTGCGCTACTTCCTCCACACCCAGGAAGGATCTGATGTTCCAATACCATTCGCCCTCAGGAAGTTGCCGCAGAAGCCGGACTCCCAATTTTCCAGGGCTCATGAGTTCAATGACGGTCGGATTTAGGAGAGCAGGGGAAGTGGACAATTTAATTTTTAGTCGAAATACCAATTCGCTCGGTGTAAATGACCATGTGAAAGTGGGTCGCCCTTTAGGCACTGTCTTCTTTTCGGCAGGCTGGAGATTTGTGAAAGCCAATTCCCGGAGCTTTACTTGATCGATTGCCAGTCCGTGGGCGAGTTTGTTGGCAGAGAAGGCGAGGAGAGTTTCATTTTCCTCTCTCGCTTGAACAACCCGGCGGACCTTCCGCCATCCCCCCCACGAGAAAAGCTCGTTCAAGAGTATTTTCCGTCCGAAAATATGAACAAAGGGATATTCTCCGTCCTTCCATCCTTCCCGCTTTACCCAGAAAGTTAATAGGTAGTGGCGGCCCGGTTTGATGTTCTTGAGCCGCGTTTTCCATGTAACGCTCCCGCCAGACGCAATGACTAGGGAGCGTTCCCCTTTAAGTCCTTTTTGTATTTCGGTTTTGCCGTGTGAGGGCTTCATTGCGGGTACTTGGTGCCAGCCATCCGGCTTTCCATCTTTGTCGACATCCGTTTCAAAGCCAGGGTTTGGTACCAGGTTAGGAAAAAATGGGGATACGGTTTTGTCATGTGACAGGGACGATGCTGTGTCCGCTAATAAAGTTATGAAGAATAAGAGGGGGAGTCCGATCAATAACAGACCGGGACGCCTCCAGAAGATAAATCTCACGTATTGATTTTGGCTAGAAAGCAGCGGCGATGGGAGCTGAAGTTTTTTTCTGAGATGTTTTTCGTGGCGTAGTGTCATACAAAAATTTATCAGATCTTTCTCTCCTCAGCGAGTTTCCCTAATATCTAACAGTAAGTATTCATCTAGTCTTCTTGCAAGGATATCATGGGTTCCCAGTTCAGTGTTTTTCGCAATTTGTCGTTGTCGTAGTTTCTTCCCCGGACGCCCTAGGACTTAAATGTCATTCTCACCCTTTATCGCCTGGAAACAGTTCTTCCATTACCTGGGATCCAGAAAAATTTAATTCGTCGGCCTAGGTATTTTGAATTATGAATTTTGACGCCGCGAAACCAATAGCTCTTCTCTTTTGAGGATTTGACGATATGATGACTACTTAATCCATTTATTTCAATTAGAAATACTATATTCTGAACAACCTTTCTTGCATCAAGGCGTGGATTAGTTTTGCGAATTCGTCAAGTTCCACTTGGTGTACCTCTTGCCGAATATTCATTGAAGTCGACGATCTGGTTCTGAAGATCAGCGTCTGCTGACTCGATGACCGTACCCCCATGTCGCTCAATGGTAAATTCTAGCATTGGGGGTTCTCATCTGACATTTTCCATTCGCCCATATGTCTTGTCTCCGTTCATTCCTGATTCGGGTGAGCAATCCAATCTATCCCAATATACCGCTAGGATATGTTCAAATTAATCGGGATCGTTGGCAATTCCGGGCGGGATGGAATTTAGTGATTTTATCAAATTATCTATATGATTATTTTCATTTGGTGAGTCCTGTTTTTTTTGATAGGCATATTTCTTTTTCTGTTTTCCAAAGGTCAGAAATATTTTTTCGGATGTTCAAAAGCCCATGTTTTCAGGCGACGAAGTTATTATAATAAATAAAAGAACTTTGAGCACGAACTTCTGAACGGGAATAATTCTCACTTTGTTGATGAATACAATAATACTTTAGGTTCTGGGAAATTAATTAGGATGGGTGATTCGGCCGGATAATGGAGATTGCCAAGGGGAAAAAGCTTTGTCTAAAGTATCATTTCGCTCATGAATTTCTTACTACCGGGCTGTACTCAACTACGGGTGATGGGGGGCTGCAAGAGGTGTTGGGCCCGGAGGAGAAAGGGGTATTGCGCCCCAAAATGGACAAAACCCTTTTTTCAAGATGGATTTGGATGGGAGGGGCGCCCAAGAGGGTATCTTTTTGCGGATTTCATGGAATTCTCGGCGGGAAGCACCGACGACAGAGAAAATTAGGTCGGAATTTGCTAGATTAAGAAGTGTTGCCGCATATATTCCTTAACAGGCCCGGTGCCATAAGACCAAGGATCTTAAACATGACACCCGTTTCCCTCATCAATTCGCCGTCGTCTTTTTTGCTCGACGAGCGGGTTTTC
>JABJAL010000085.1 GCA_018669005.1 Nitrospinaceae bacterium | reverse complement strand
CTTCATGGCCTTTGCTTCATGGCCTTTGCTTCATGGCCTTTGCTTCATGGCCTTTGCTTCATGGCCTTTGCTTCATGGCCTTTGCTTCATGGCCGCGTGAAATGTAGTCGATTCCCTGCCAGTAGTCAACGGAATCGTGGCCCTTTCGGGGCAAATGCTAGGCGGGCACGCTTTCCTCGACATGTCCCCTTATCTGCGCCATAAAATCCTGAAAACCAGTGCTTCCAGTGGCGTCCTCGGCAAGAATTTCCACCTCCTCGGGCCCCCTGGCTCCGAGCCCGAGTTCTACCGCCCGGCGTATCTGCCGATGGCTCCAGATAGGATAGTCACGAAGCAATTCCGAGCCCATCGCACGGATAACCGAGGCGCCCACGACATCGACCGCAATTCTATCGTCGCCAGCGATGACGACGTTCGAATCTCGAAGCTCGCCCGTGTAGGGCCCCCCCGCAATCCAGCATTGTGTACCATCGACCACCACGAGACTCGGCGAGTAGAGAAGGTTTGTCTCCATTATCATTTCGGCCATCTGGGGAACGAAGTGAGCGCGCACCCTATCCCTCGGATGAACAAACCCATAGCCGTTCTTAAGCGAGAGGCTAAAGCGCGGCCCGCCGCCGTGGCTTTTCATCGTAGGTGCGCTGATGATGTGCTGGCCCGGTCGGAGCAGGCGCTCCTGGCAATGGATCCACCCGCCCCAGCGGTATGCGGCGGGCACCCGCCCTTTTACCCAGGGCGCCTCATCAAATAGAACAACACCGTTTCCGTTTTTCTCCTGAAATTCTTTCATTCCCCATCGCTCGAAATTTCGCGACGCCGGCAGCGAGAGGAGCCCCCCCATCTCGCCAATATCAATTTCCTCACACCCCGCCTCGCGCAGAAGCGCAATCAGGGTTTCGAGATGATCCGGATGAGATGATGCCGGAAACGGGTCGGCGGAGTTAAAATTGGGCTTTAGTAAAACAGGCTGCGGCGTGTCGATTATATGGCGAATGCCGCCCAGAAGTTCCGCGGCAAGGCGAATACTCTCCGCCCGGCTCTTGCCTCTGGCCACGGCGACAAGGCTCTTGCCTCCGGATACTAAACGCGGACGGCGGAGTTCGGGAACCTCGGCCTCGGGATACTCCTCCACGCTTTCTTGAAGCGCCCGGTAGGGTCCCGCATCCTTATGGTCCAACATTCCACGAAAACTTTCGGCCCGCACTTCAGACGGGGTATCCAACGGAACCAGCACGCCAAAAATCTCCTTATAATCGGATAAAATCACAAAGTTGAAGTAATGCCCATATCTTTTGAACATTACTACGGTTTAACGGGGCCAACAAATATGAACTACTTAGTTACAATTATGCTAATTTTCATTTTCAGCCCGTAATTTCTATCCGCTGGGAAGTTTGCATAAATTTCCATAACGTATAGGATATATTCGTATATATAGGCGAGATGGATTTTCCCCTCTCCCTATCCTATCCGCCTTAATTAAAGTTTTTTTGCGCGGCTCGATGTTTATGCGCTACTACACATAAATCATTGATTTAATTGCCTTGTGCTGACAAAGGGCCATCTAGTGCTGCAATATGTGAGTGAAATACGCGTTACGATAGAACTCCTCCTCACGGTCTGTACCCTCTGGTGGACGATCCGTACATTTGTGGTCTCAGCCGCCACCAAGGATGCGCTGCTGCGTGAGGACGACGATACCCATAGCCACCGGGATGCACTCGGGCAATCCGTCAAAAAGATGGAAAGCACTACAACTAAAATAAAGGAAAAAATCATCCCGGGCCAGATTGAGGTGATGCAGCAACTGGTCAAGCAAATAGAGAACATGGAAAAAAACCTGAAAAAATCCACCCTACCCTCAAAGGTCAGGCTCTATAAAGAAGTACAACAATTCTACACAGAGCAACCCGATTCAAGGTACTTCCGAGCAACCGACTACAAGCCGGGGGAAGATTGATAATATGGATTTAGTTGTCACCGCCGGGAAAGAACTCATAAATTTCAATGCCGCCGATTATCTGCTGCTGGTGCTGGTGGGAGTCTTCTTCTTCTCGGGTCTGGGCTACAAAATCAAGGCAACGGCCGAAACCTCAAAGCTTCGCAGTCGAGTTATAAAAACCAAGGCGTCGGTCGAGGAGTTGGCTGGCAAAGAAAAAAACTTAAGGGATGAAGTTCATGAACTCTTGAACGTGCAGAGCATCAACACAATTGAAATCAACCGCCTGAAGTCAAAAAAAGCGGCCATGGGGAAATTACCCATCACCTTGGGAAAAGACCTTGAGGATCTTGTCGCCTGGTGTCATCAACAAAAAGTTTCGGTTAATTTTGAGCGCCGCATGGCAGCCAAACGGGTGACACCAAAAGGCAGGCAACTCTAGCAACGGCGGCTCTTATTTTTCGGTACAACCAGCGCCCCCTCCTGCCCTAACCGGGCCGACATTTCACTGCGCAGGCATGGTACGCGTTGCTTATTTCCGCTATAAATTTGTTCAATCTAAACGCGGCCAGACACAAAGTCTTCGCCCTACAATGAGCGTGATAAGCACCACAACAGCAATCTTGAATTCAAGCCTCATGCTTCGCACAACAAACACACCGAGCAGGAGAAACTTTTCTTATGCTTTTCTTTCTTGAGTTTCTTTTGCTCGGGCTGGGTGTCGGCATCTTCGGCACAATGGTCGGCGCCGGCGGGGGATTTATTCTCACCCCCATCCTCTTGCTCCTCTTCCCGGGGCGCCCCGCCGAGATCATCACGGCCACATCGCTTTCGGTCGTTGCTTTAAATGCCCTGTCCGGATCGATCGCCTACCATCGCCTCAAACGAATCGACATAAAAACAAGTCTGTCATACGGACTCGTAGCCTCTCCCTGGGTCGTTCTGGGGACGTTTGTCACCGCCCAGGTGGGAAGAGGCGCCTTCGACATTCTTTTAGGCTTGGGTCTGATGGCTCTTTGCATTTCCCTGTTTCGCGGCAACTCTCCCTCAGAGAGCGTCCGCAAAGAAGGAGAAGACCTTGCCGCCGGATGGGTTGAGCGGCAAATCACCGATAGCAATGGCCGCGTTTATCATTTCTTTTTCCGCTTTCGCCTCGGCCTATGGCTGAGCACGGGCGTCGGCTTTTGCTCAAGCTTTTTTGGCATCGGTGGGGGGCCCATTTATGTACCCCTTCTCATTCAGGTATTACGCATTCCCGTTCATATTGCCACGGCGACCTCGCAGTTTATCCTTCTCACGGGGACCACAGTGGCCGTCGTCACCCATTTTTTTCAAGGTAACTTGCACACCATGGGGGATATTATTATTCCCCTCTCGATAGGGGTTGTAGGAGGGGCCCAGATTGGGGCCAAGTTGTCGGGAAAGCTCAAATCCACAACCCTGACACGGATTTTTGTCGTTCTTTTGAGCCTGATATCAATCAGAGTGCTCTACCAGGGCTTCTCTGTGGTTCTAGATTAAAATCCCCGCCACCCGGCTTGGAATTATCAGCCTCGCTGTGGGAATATATAGCTATATGGAGGCTACCATTTTTCCTTCTCCGGTATTATTACTTTTTCGACCGGAAGAAATTCAGGAGAATCGCTGATGAGCTACAAAACAATAGTGGTTGAAGTGAAAGACAAAACGCTGTGGGTGGGTCTTAACCGGCCGAAAACGCTAAACGCCATGAATTTTGACATGATCAACGAGGTCATCGATGCCTACACCCAACTCGACGAGGACCCCGACATCGGCGTCGGCGTGATGTACGGACTAAATGGCAACTTCTCCTCGGGCGGCGATATGGACATGATGCTTGGCCTCAACGAGCAGACCGGCCATGTTTGGAACAATAAGATGCGTCGTCTTTGCATGCTTCTGCGAAACTGCGGCAAACCGACTATCGCCATGGTGCGCGGCTGGTGCATCGGCGGCGGAAACGAGTGGCAGCTCTATAACGATTTGTGCATCGCGAGCGAGAACGCAACTTTTGGCCAATCGGGCGCGAAAGTGGGTGCGCTTCCCGTCGTCGGCGCCACCCAGTATCTGCCAATTTTAATGGGAGATCGCCGGGCCCGCGAAATGCTGTTCCTCGCCAAGCGCTATAGCGCAGCGGAGGCCAAAGAATCGGGCCTTATCAATGAAGTTGTGCCCGACGACAAACTTGAGGCAACCGCCGAGGAATGGAGCGCAACGATCAACAGCCATGCACCGGCCACCCTGCGCTACATGAAAACGAGCCTCAACTTCCTGGGCGACCTGCACTATCCATCATGGATGCACGGCAGCGAATTGCTCAACGCCGTTTGGAACAATGAGCAGTCCGTCGAAGGAATGAACGCTTTTAAGGAAAAACGGCGGGCTGATTTCAGCCAGTTCCCGCGTTAGGCAATAGAAGAAGGAGGGGCATATGGGATCGACCGCAAAAGATTGGGGCGTCACACTACTCCGCCTTTGGACGGGCTATCTCATTGCCTCCACCGGCTACCAAATGGTCGAAGACGGGATGAGCCTTTCTACGCTCTTGGCACTAAAAAGTGCGCCCTATGAAACTTGGGGCCGGCTCGCCGTCACGGCAATTCTCACCATCGGGGGAGCGGCCATGTTTCTAGGCATTGCGATTCGGATTGCGGCTACCCTGACAGCTATTGCAACCGCCTATTTTCTCTGGGAACACGCTGGGCCCAAAATTTTGCCGATCATCAATTATCAACCGCATGCGACCATAGTGGTTTTGAGTCTCATCATTACGCTCCTGGGGCCGGGCCTTCTTAACCTCGGCTCCTTGATGAAAAAAACAAAATAAAGAACCAAGAAAGGAATTGCGGTTGTCCTCAAGCATAAAGTTTTCGGGAAAGCGCCTTCGAGGCATCCGCGAGGAAAAGAAGCTTACACGGGCAGCGGTTGCCGCCGCGACTGGGTTGGCACCCGAGGATATCGATAAAATCGAATCCAGTGAGCTCGACCCCACCATCGGACAACTCCACCAAATTACCGAGGCCCTTGAAATTTCGCTCGCCGATCTTTTATCGCTTCCCCCCATCCCGCTCGAATGCCGGATAAGCCTGACTTCCGGCGAGGATGCGGCGGCACGGCAGGCAGCCAGCCGCTTGATTCCCGTTCCGGTGGTTTCCGGTGAAATTGCCGCCGGTAATGCTCGAATCGTAGACGATGCGATACTGGGCTGGCTCTTTCTTCCCGCTGAAGAATTTACCCAGCGCTCCTCCAACCTTGTGGCGGTGAAAGTATCGGGACAGAGCATGGAGCCCGATCTTGCCGACGGCTGCGTCGCTGTGGTGGACCGCAACGATCGCGTCATCATGCCGGACTCGATTTTCGCTGTTCGCGATATGGATGGAGGCTGCACGGTGAAATATATCGAAGTCCTCGACCCCGGGCATATCGCGCTCATCCCGGCCAACCGCCAGGGTCTGCATGAAATACCTATACACACCAGATACACTATGGATAAAGGGTTGACGAGAATTTCGTGGGGGTATAACATGGGGGCAAGGAGATCGAAACATGCCCCACCTAGAGAAACGAAGGCGCGTCTGGTACGCAATTCTGACCATCCCAAAGGACCTCCGTGCTCTCTTTGGCAAGCGCCGATTCAAGCAATCCTTGCAGACAGAGTCGGAATCAACCGCTAAGCGCAGAGTTCCCCGCATAATCT
>JABJAL010000084.1 GCA_018669005.1 Nitrospinaceae bacterium | reverse complement strand
GTATGCCGAGGGTCCGCATTCCGAAGCCAATAAACCCAAAAAAAGCATGATCACGACATCGTAGGGATTTCCTTGGAAAGAATAGCTTCCAATTACGGCCATCATGCTGATCAGTGGAATGACCAGATATCTGGGAACCTGGCCTAGTCGGGCGTAAATCAGGGCGAAAAATCTGCCGATTGCCAAGTTAAAAAAGTTTCCTATAAACAGTATAATGAACAGCGAATAAACTACTTCTGGATAGAGTTCAAACATTCTCGGCGAGGGCGTAGCCCCGTGAAGCATTAATGCCCCGCCTATTAGGGAGGCCGATGAACTCCCCGGTATTCCGAATGCTAGGAGCGGAATGAGGGTGGGGCCAACAGTTGCGTTATTCCCCGCCTCGGCGGCGGCGATGCCTTCTAACACGCCAGAGCCCAATTTCTTTTCAGGAAAGGCCTGCTTTGCCACGCTGTAGGATAAAAAAGCTCCTGCTGTTGCTCCCAATCCTGTCAGCATGCCAACGAACGAGCCCACGCCTAGCCCTATCCTTATCTCCCTCCAGCAGCTTAGGTATTCACAGAACGAAAGACCCTCGGAGCCAGTAGTAAAAATACTTGCAATTGCGCTCTTGGCGGATTGAACTTTCTGGTTTTCGCGAAGGTGTATCGAGCATTCCTCCAGCATGCGCGACATCGCAAAAATCCCGATCATCATCGGGATGAGATGAATACCCTCTTCGAGCTACCAGATGCCAAAGGTGTTGCGAGAAACTGCGCCAATTGGGTCCGAGCCAATTGTGCCCACGAAAAGTCCGACAGCCGCACTCAGCATTCCTTTGGCGAGGTGTCGACCGCTTAGAGCACCGAGCAACGCCACCGCCAATATCATGAGCCAGAATCTTTCCGAGGGGCCGAATTTGAGGGCGATAATAGCTAGAAGGGGGCAATGACGATGGTAATCACATCGCTGAGGGTATCAGCGGTGACGGAGGCATAAAGTGCCATCAAGATCGCTTTTTTCCCCTTGCCGCGGCGCATGAGCTTGAAGCCGTCGTAGACGGTGGCGGCTGCTTCGGGTGTGCCAGGTGTAGCGAAGCTGATTGCAGATAAGGACCCCCCGTAAACGGCTCCTTTATAAAGACCGATTAAAAGACCCAGGGAAGAGTCAGTATCCATCGCGAAAGGAAGGGGCAGCATTAATGCGACGCCCGTCGAGGCCGTGAGGCCAGGAATAGCGCCCACTCCCACGCCGATAGTCACTCCAATCGCGAGCCAGTACATGGTTCGAAAAGTGAAAACCAGTTCTAATGCGTCAAAGAAAGGGTCTACCTGAAAAACGTCCATCAGCCCGCCAATGAATATTTAAAAAGGTAAAATGCCTGGAGGAAGATCAATCCCGATCAACTTGAATAATCCGCAAACTAAAATTGTCATGACTACGCCCGATGTCAGGCAGCTTGTCCAAGGTCGCAATCCTAAAGTGAAAATGAATAAGAATAAAAAAACGGACTCACTAATAAAAAACCGATTTCGATGATTAGGTAAAAATAAACCCCGCAGGCAATCAAAACTCCGACGCAGAAGAAAAACCACCTCCAGCGCATGTGCTCAAGATCTTCTGTCCGCTCGTTGTGGTGGCCATCAAAAATCAATGCAAAAGTACACATCATCATTAATATGACGCCCGTCACCGGAAAAAATCCGAGAGTAAAGTCATCACGAAGTTTCTCATGTACCCAGGGCGAAAGTTGCAGGTAAAGTAAATACAGCCCTAGGCAAGTAGTCAGGATAGTGCCAACGCCGCGGTTCGTCCTTATCCACATTAGAAGTTCATCGCGTTCTAGGGGATTTTTAGCGGACAAAAGAATTTTATCTCCATAATTTGGCCGGGCCGCCAGCTTAGCGGCCCGGCCAGTAATCCAAAGAAAGAAATGTTTATTTTTTCTTCAGCAAAGATACGGCGCTAGTCATCTTTGTAACAATGTCCTTGTACTGCGCCGCTGCCTTGGCTCGAGGGGAGAAAATAATTTCTTCCCCGATCTTCTTGAGCAGCCGTTTGATGGATTTTTGCTTGAGCAGGATTCCGATTTTGTCTGAAGTCTCATCTGCGATGGCGTCTGGGGTATTCGGATGCACTCCAATCCAGCGGGGAAAGCTGATTGGCTTTGCGCCAGCTTCCTTGGCCGTGGGAAGGCCCTTAAAAGCTATAAGTTTTTTACTTATTGGCATGTTGCTTGTATTGGCTATGGGAGTCGCTCGCTTGGGAATCAAGCCTGCGCCCGAGGAAGCGGTGATACCCACAAGATTGACGTGACCACCCCCAAAATCACTGATTGCCTTGCCTGTGCTTGAATACGGTACCGCTGTTACTTTCAATCCGAGTTGATTTTAAAAAAAAAGTCTGTCCCAGCAAGTGGGACTGTGTTCCGGCGAGGGTAAGTTGTCCAGGATTTTTCTTGGCATAAGCCTTTAAACCGTCGAGGCTGGCCCAGGGTTTTTCAGGAGCGCTCAGCAAGATAGAGCGAAACGAGGATGCGAGGGCCACGATCTTTACTTGATCGGTTCTCAAGGGAGGCTTCTTCTCCCGTAGTAGTGCAATAATTGGTGTCGGACTGGCCTGTAAAATCGTGCAACCATCAGGCTTCTTGCTCAATATATATTTCCAGCCCACGATCGCCGAGGCGCCTGGCTTGTTCACTACACGCATGGCCATGCCAAACGCATCGAAAGAACTAGAGGAAAGAATTCGACCCCAGCGGTCCGTTCCTCCGCCAGCACCAAAGGGAACAACCCAGGTGATCATGTTCCTTGGGCACTTAAGTTCTGCCTGGCTCTTCCCCACATTGCCGAGAGCAAAACTCAATGCTAGTGCAGTTATCCCTAATATCTTTAATCCTGTTTTCATAACGCCATCTCCTTTTTAATGAACAGCGAAACGGATTGATTTATCAAGCGCAACAAGAAGTAGAAAGGACTTTTATAAAAAACGACCAGTAATTGGATAAAAAAAGCTGCTCCACATTGAGTAAACTACATAGGAGCACTGCTTCAGTAGTTATTAAGTTAAGAAAAAATATTTTATCATAACGACAAGAGTGAAACGCCCTGAAAATACTCGAATTTAATCCCTCCCTATCTATTTGAAATTGCTAAACAGCGATCAGGGGAATTGGCAGGTAACTTCCTCAACTCTTGGGCTGGAAAGATTGATTTTGTGATTTTGCTGAAACTAGTGACTAGAGTTGGGGTGAATGTCAACGTTTGCATGTTAACAAATTGCGAATAACCTTTTAGGTAATATTAATTGGGAAAGCATTTCATTAACCTCAATTTTAAATTTCTGAATCGATGTAAGATGTGGAGAACGTTCAATAGAAGACAATTAAAGGCCTAGGCTGATGAATATTTAAATCATTATGCCCTCGAAGGAACCACACGATTCATTCTGATAAAAAATCAACATCAAAGATATTATTCGGCAGATTGTCTAGAGCAATAATGAGACGAGTAGGGGAGGCTCCGTGTAGGAATGCATGTCTTCTAATTTCGGATATTATTTGAGACGAAATGAAGTCTTCCTAGCTTTTATCGCTTCGCCCATTTAATGAATGTGCTCACGTACGACAAATCGGCAGTATTGTCGGATTAAATAGCTTGCGGTAAAATAAAAGTGTTGTCAGTCCGACTGTGTCTTTAGAGAAATATGCAAGGAGGAATGACGAACACACTGAATCTGAACGAATTTAAGGAGAAGAAAATATTATGCCTTACTACAACATTCATGATCTTGGAATGAAACGAGAAGAGGTAAGCCCGCTAGCCGAGATTCAAAGCATCGTCGGGGAGCTCATGAAGTTTGGAATCGTCACCTACTATAAAGGTGAAGGCTCCAAGCCTCATTATCACCCGAATGACGAGCAATTCGTATTCATACTTGAGGGTAGGAGACTCTCTATCCTTGGGGATGAGGAACGTATTGTGGGACCTGGAGATATCCTCCATATTCCACGTAATACTCGACATGGAGCAACAACACTTGACGAAAAATGCGTCAGCCTTGTCGTGAAAAGTCCGGCCGGCAGTGGTGTTTTGGGGGAAGACTATAATGAGGCGAAAGATGCCGACGACGTCATTCGCCGCTTGAGCGATAATCTGGGGCAGGATATTAAATACTAATATCGACGAAGATAATTAAGGTAGTCACTCTGCTGCTCATTGGACTTATGCGAAAAAAATTACACCGGTTCTTTCTTTAATGTGAGTCGCTAAAGATTGCCTGGACAAGTAAGGGAAACAGAAAAATTCGAAGTAGCAAAGTACAGAAATTTAGAGAGAGTTAATGGCTGGGTTGTTAGACTTTTCTAGATCCTTCTCTGCTACTCCTTGTGTGGATAAAAAGTTCCAGTGAATTGACGCTGAATTCGTAATGGGAGGACGGTATAAATATTCATTTATACATCTGGTAGATATTTGCTAGCCAGGGGAGTTCATCTATTCCTATGCCATAGATATTGAAACGACATACACAGGCGAATGCACCGTTCTCTAATAGCGGATCCCATCGCATACCCCGCCATCTACACCAAGAGATTCCCCGGTGACAAAAGAGGCGAGATCAGAAACCAGGAAAAGAACAACTTTGCCACACTCATCCGGCGTTCCAAATCGCCCCATCGGGATAGATGTCATGCGCTCGGATTCGATTTCATTAAGATTTTTTCCGCTAAGCTCAGAGACGCGCCGATTACCAGCTTCCATGCGGGGAGTCTCGATGACTCCTGGTACTAAAAGGTTCACCCTAATTCCATCAGGCGCAAGGCGGCGAGCGAGGTGGTGTTTGTAGGCTGCAAGGCTTGCATTTGGTATACATCCCGACCCATTAAACTCTAATGATTGTCGCTGACTTATCCCTCCAGTGAAGACAATACTGCCTCCACCTCTGGCTCGAATATGAGGAATCGCCATCCGAGTCACGCGAAGCGCCGAGCGAAGTTTTAAATCAATGGCAATGTCGATATCTTCATCCGTTACATTAGCCGGGTCTGACCGTCGGCTTACGCCTGCTACATTTACAAGAATATCTAGGCCGCCAAACTGGCGAACGGTTTCATCAACAATCCACTCTGATTGTCCTGGAGAGGTGAGATCTGCTGGAAGCAACTTGGACACGCCACCTTCTGCACTGATTCCTGTTGCCACTTCATTTAACAACTCCTCGTTGCGTGCATTTAGGGCGACGGTGGCACCTGCTTTAGCGAGCCATTCGGCACAAGAGCGCCCGATGCCTTGGCTTGCCCCTGTAATTAGAGCTACTTTTCCGCTTAAATCTATTGGAACCATAGCAATTATCCTTATTGTCTTTTTAGAAAATTAAAATCACAAAGGAGATTTTTTTCATAAACTTGAATTTTCTAAATTATGCGATTATATTCGCCATTATTCAAACAATAGTTATGGCCCTAAAAATTAGGCGATATAAAAAACTGCCAGGCGGGATTACCCCTTGCTAGTAGCACCATCAAACTCAACTGGAGAGCCCCCTAAAAAAAAATATAAACTCAAAGCATGCTATTTTGCTGAGAACAGGTGTGTAGCTTCTTTACTGATTTTGATATGAATTTATCCATAACATCGATCGTGCAATTACTTTTCTCATGAGACTTGAAGGGAATATTAATGGCATCTCTTAGTCGACAACTCGCGCAGTGGGTGGCAGGGCTACGCTACGAAGATATCCCTCTCAAGGTGAAAGATCGCGCCAAAGGGGTCACTCTGCATTCTCTTGCTTCGACACTTCTCGGCCATCAAACCCCTGGTGGTCAAAAAGCAATGAAGTTCATCATAGAGGAAGAGTCGGGCGTGCAGAACGGGGCCACAATTATGGTGAGCGGGGCAAAATCGACAAAGGGCGGCGCCGCATTTGCCAACTCCGAGATGGCGCAGGCTGGCGGTAAATTCGACTCCTTCCGCATGCTCACTCACCCTGGCTCAAGCATTGTCCCGGGTGCTTTTGTGGCGGCTGAGACCGAGGGCGCATCTGGAAAAAATTTCATCACTGGTCTCGTAGCTGGCTACGAGGTTATGGAGCGGATGGCGGCCGACTTTATTCCAACGGTAATGGCACGGGGATTTCACGCAGGCCCGGTATTTGGAATCTTTGGGCCCGCTATCGCCGCCGCGAAAATTATGAACTTCACTGAAGACCAGCTGAACAGTACGATCTCACTCTGCGTGAACCTGGCAGCAGGCAATCTGGAGGGTCCCCGAAGCGGTGGCCAAGCGCTACGAGAAGGCGCGGCTGTACGTAACGCCATGTTGGCTGTCGCGTTGGCCAAGCGGGGGCACATCGGTGGTGAAACCGTTCTCGAAGGGGATGCGGGTTTTTATCACGCCTATACGGGCAACAATAGGGGGGATCTCACCCGCAGTTTTGTCGGCGACACCAAAACCAGTCTGGATAACATCACAGCCAATCTGGGAAAAGAATGGATGTTTCTTGAGACGCTCTACCGCATCTATTCCATAACGGGATACAACCTGGCCCACATTGATGTTACGGCGAGCCTTTGTGAGGAAAACAATATCAACTATGAAGACGTTGATCGTATCGAGGCCGTGGTAAATTGGCTTGAGACGCAATATCCCAGTCCTGCCTTCCCGAGCCGGCGAGAAGATGGGGAGCCAAGGGTGGGAGGCACCTCTTATTACACGGCTTATGGAGTAGTGAAGCGCAGCTATCCTGTATTGCGAGGGCTAAATATCGATCTGACTGGGGCTGACGATCCGCCCGAGGTGCTCGAACTCATGAATCGAGTGAAGATTATTCCATCTCACCAGATGACGCTCTTTGGCCCGCGAATCACGATCTTCACCAAAGACGGCAAGAGCTACACAAAACAATCCACTGGATTAGAATTTGCGTGGGATTTCAACGAGGAGGCGCGCCGAATAATCGACATCATTCCCGGCATACCGATCCCAGCGAGCCAATTCCAGGAGATCATCGATACCTGTCGTGATCTCGATAAGCAGGATCGGGCCGATAAACTTATACAATTGATGATTTGCGGTTAGATATGCTTGATATAGCGCAGAGCAGCGTGGATATAGGGATCGCAACGTGGAACATCAAAGCAATGGAGGCTTTTTACATGGATGTTCTCGGATTTGAGGAGGTGGATGTCTTGGAGCACCCGGCGCAGTTTGTCCAGAGGGCTGGTTTTGCCCGGAACAAACTCAGGCGTCATGCCCTTCGATTCGGCGATATGTTGCTCAAGCTCCTTAATATCGAAAGCCCGCCACTCCCTCTGAAGAGGCATTGACTGATTCAAGGAGAGGTTTCCGCTATATCACTTTTTTTGTGAAGGATATGGAGTCCGCCCACCCTGTGGTTAGTCTGGAAGCGGGGGATCTATTCCCTCGGCAATACCTACATTCGTCGCATTGAGCGTCATCGAAACGAGGGTGTAATAACCACAGGCGGCAATGAGATCAACCACGCCCTTTTCTCCAAATTTTTTCAAAGCCACCTGATAAGTTGAATCACTTACAACATGCTCTACGTTCAACTCCTGGCAAAAATCGTAAACGGCTTCTTCTTCCGCATCTTGAAAATTAGGTTTTCTTCGTTCAATGATTGCAGAAATGACATCTGGACTCACGCCCAATTCCTGGGCCTGTTTGGAGTGCGACAGGAATCCGTATTGTGCGCTTAAGTGACGAGTAGTGATCGTGACGGCGAACTCGATTAATTTTTTGGAAACAGAGCTGCGAAAACGAAGGTAATTGCCCATTTTTTGAGCGAGATCGGCGAACTCGGGAACTCTCAACCATGCATTAAAGGGGCCTCGAACCCCGCGCCCGGCAGTCAACTCATCATATGTTGGTTTCTGTTCCTCGGTTAATTGATCCTCGGAAATGTCTGGAAGCCTGCTCATTCGAATGTCTCCCTATACGATTTGAGTAGATAAGAAATGAAAATAAATTACATCTGGCTTAAATTGAATTGTGTCAACACAGTTCAATAATTTCGATGAATTAGAATTACATGATTTTTGATAAAGTAATGAATGGAGGTGTTTGCTAAAAAATGCCCTTCTTGCTTAGGGTAAGAATAGCTATTAGCTAGATATCTTTATTGTCAATAAAATACTATGGCAATACTTTCAAGCAAATTCGATCTGAATATCGCTGGACCAGGGCACACCAGCTATAAATTCATCGCACCACTTTATCCTTTCCCATCCACTGCGCCTCATCCAAAATTAACCCGTGTATTCAAGAATATGTAAGCCCAGCCCCCAGCGGTCGCTCATGTAGATTAGCCCCGTCTTTTTATCGACAAAGACATCGTTGCTTTGCGGGCAGAATCTTTCCTTGTTTCCTGCCGGAATGTAGTACCCCACTTCCTTTGGCTCAAATGGATTCGACCAGTCTACGATTCGTAATCCCGCATTGAACCAGCAGATGTACATCAGGTCGTCTTTTTCCATATCAAGCCAGACGTTATGCGCCCCATACCGGCTTCCCGTTTCGCACCATGAATTATCGAGTGGTCGCATCGTGAGCGGGTCAATCGGGTAGGGTTGAAACGTACTTGCCAGGAGCGGCTCATTGATGTTTCGCATGTCGTAAAAAGACACAAACGCAGGTGGGTATTCACAGTTTACTGTTACGGTTTCGTGGGTAGCGATCGCGAACTCTGATCCCGGGGGTACGAGAAAAGTGTGATATCCACCTGACCAGCCATGCGTCTCGTGGGGGCTGTGGCGCCACATGAATTCGGGTTTTGCCGGGTCGGTCAGATCAAACAGAGCGACTCCTGCGTCCCAGCACCCGGCTGTTACATAGTTCCCGAAAGGATTCCCTTCATGAATTTGGCACCCATGTCCGACTGCATCCGGTGCCCATGGAAGGTCCCATGTAATTTCCTCTCCCTCGCGCTGGCCAGGGACCCATGCCGTGCCAATAAGCTCGGGGGCCCAAGGGTCTTTCATGTCATGTATCAGCAATACCCATTTATCGAAACCGTCTTTATTGCTTGAGCTATAGAGGAGTTTGCGGTTTTTGTCGTAAACGGGCCGGTGGACTCCGGCCCCATCTGTTTCAACATAATTAATAAATTTGGGATTCACGGGGTCCGTGTTGTCAAAAATTCGAAGCCCGCCGACGATTTCCGGGTCGTCGGCGCCGGGCCTTAGGGAAATCGCCAGAAGTGAAAAGGTAGAGAGTTCCTATTTTACGCGTATTGTGAGGCTTACGTTCCTCTCCCCAGATATTACAAAAGCCATTCTTAATGGCCGCCAGCCGCCAGAGCTCACGGCCTCCCGCCTGATGCGCGATACCCGTTTCCCGCTGGACTGGAAAGAGCAAAGAGAAACGCTGGGTTTTACCTAAGCTAGGCTGCCCGCGCTCAAAAATATGCTTTCCCCTCCTATCTTGGGGGGTCATCTCCTCCCCCCCAAAAACCTAGAAAATCCGAAATGTATACTCAATACAATGGCGTGGAAGCCCCTCAAGTGGGACTACGAAAAGGGCCCGCGGAGATTTTTAGCTAGCTGGAGTGAAGATTGAGGGACTGGAGCGTCTCTCTAGATAAGAGTGTATTTTAAATTTGGGCTATGCCCCGTAATACCGGGGCTTTGGCGAGTAATCTGAAATGAAATTCGAATTATCGAAGGATAAGAAATAGAGTGGTTGGGGGACCAGGATTCGAACCTGAGTTCCCACATCCAGAGTGTGGTGTCCTGCCGCTAGACGATCCCCCAACGAAGCTCGGGGCGAATCCGCCCGGGAAACTCTGGACGTCCCGGACCACCCGAAATTCGCGGCGAGTTTAATAAAAAATCCCTTTTCAGGCAAACCACTGGGCGCTATTTGTGGTTTAGGGGTTTTCGATGCGGGCCAGGGCTGCGTCGAGGCGCTCTAGGGAGCGCTCTTTGCCGAGTAGCGCCAGCGTCTCGAAGATTCCCGGGCTCTTGGTGCCGCCTGTGATGGCGACGCGCACGGGTTGGGCCAGCTTGCCCAGTTTCATGTCCTCGGCCTCCAGCACGCCCTCGAATACCTCTTTAATGCCCTCGGGAGCAAAGGGCTCGACGCCGGCGATGGCCTCGCGAACCCGCCCGAGGGGGGCGGCGATATCGGATATTAAAAATTTAGCAGCCGCTTTTTCGTCGAGAGTCACGCCAGGGGAAAAGAAAAACGCTGCGCCATCGGCTAGCTCTTCAAGCGTTTTAGCGCGCGTCCTGAGTTCCTCGACGACGCCGAGGCGCGCCTCTGGCGAGAGAAGCTCGGGCGCGAGCCCGCGGGCGCGAAGACGTTCTTCAAGCAATTCAAGGAGCCTGCCCGCATCCCCTTTCATGATGTACTCCTGGTTTGTCCAGAGCATTTTTTCGGGGTTTAAGACGGCGGACGAGAGGTTGAGGTTTTCTATTGAAAAATTTTTGATGATCTCATCGCACGAGAAAATTTCCTGATCGCCCAGGCTCCAGCCCAGGCGAACGAGATAGTTGATGAATGCCTCGGGAAGATAGCCCTGCTCGCGGAATTCGAGAACAGATGTGGCGCCGTGGCGTTTCGATAGGCGTTTTTTGTCTGAGCCGAGGATCATCGAGATGTGGACGAAACGCGGCGGGGACTCGCCAAGGGCCTGATAGACCAAAATCTGTTTTGGCGTGTTCGAGAGGTGGTCGTTGCCCCGGATGACGTGGGTGATTCTCATGTCGATGTCGTCCACGGCGACGCAAAAGTTGTAGGTCGGCGTGCCGTCGGTGCGGGCGATTACCATGTCGTCGAGCTGGTCGTTCTGGAACGTGACGGGCCCGGCAAGTAGGTCGTCCACCACGGTCTCCCCCTCATCGGGGACCTTGAGGCGAAGGCAGAAGGGTAGGTCGGGATCCGTGTCATAGCGGCCCCGGCAGGTGCCGTCGTATTTGGGCGTTCTCCCCTCGGCGCGGGCTTTTTTACGCATCTCGTCCACTTCATCAGGCGTGCAGGTGCAGCGATAGGCTGTGCCGGCATCGAGCATTTTCTTGGCCGCCTCGGTGTACAACGCCATGCGCTCGGTCTGGCGGTAGGGGCCCTCGTCCCAATCGAGCCCGAGCCACTCGAAGGCCTCGATGATGGCGTCGTAGTACGCCTCGGTCGATCGCTCCTGGTCGGTGTCCTCGATGCGGAGGATCGCCGTGCCGCCGGTGTGGCGGGCAAAAAACCAGTTGAAGAGCGCGGTTCGCGCCCCTCCGATATGAAGGTGGCCCGTGTTCGAGGGTGCGAACCGGACGCGTACGGCATCGTTCATCGTCTCTCCCATTTCAGGTTTCGGTATTCGATCACTGGTGTCTTAAGCATCGTCATCCTCGATGAGCCCCATGTCGTCGGGCGGGCGCTCAACGCCGTCGAGGGTATCCATCAAGGCTCGTTTAAGCGCGCGAACCGCGCGGGTTCTCCCCTGGCTGTCGGTCATGCCATGCACGAGATCGGCTACGCCCTCCTCGTGAGTCTCAAGGAGTCGCTTTGAGGATTGCTCGGCCCAATCTTCGGCGTAACGCTGGAGTATCTGTCTTGCCGCAGCGTCAAAGGCCTGGCTATCGACCAGCCTCCCCAGGATATAGGCCACCTCGGCCGCCGCCGTCTCGATGGTCTCTAAGGGCAGATCCGCCTCGGCGAGTCTGAGACGAAGCCTCTCGACGATTTGCTCCCGGAAACTATTTGTCATGTCTTCTCATCTCCCGCGTGAGGGCGTCACGCGGGTCTATTTGTACGTTCCTGGATTGATTACGGCAACAGGGGGGCCTCGGAATCGGGTTCCTGCTCAGGCACCCCCCAGAGAAGCGCCCCGCCCGCGAGGAAGAATAGCAGGATTGAGAGGATGGCCAGGCGCTGGCTTCCGCTGGCAGCCGAGATGGCGCCGAAGACTATGGGCCCCAGCACCGAGCTCATTTTTCCGCACAGGCCGTAGAAGGCATAGGTCTGCGTGGTGCTACCCGCCGGAATGAAGCGCGCCATCATCGAGCGGCTGGCCGCCTGACACGAGCCGAGCGAGAAGCCTGCCAGAATAGATACGATGAAGAAAACCGCTTTCGTCTCGGTAAAATAGGCGACGATGACGACGATGCACCAATTCACCAAGGTGAGGAGAATTGTTTTCCTCTCTCCCCAAAAGTCTGCCAGATAGCCAAGCGCCAGCGCCCCTGCGCCAGCCGAGAGTTGAACGGCGATGAAGAGTTCAAGCGTCTCCCCCATGGTGTAGCCCAGGGTGGTGACCGCATAAATGGCGCTGAACGAGATGACGGTGACGATGCCGTCGTTATAGAGGAAAAAGGCGAGTAAAAATCGCAGCGCGCCCTCGCGGCGGCGAAGTGCCTGGAAAGTTTTCCTTAATGAGCGAAAAGCAGCGGCCGTGGTTGTGAGGGCGCCGGGCGAGGAGCCGGACATCTTCACATCGCCCCAGGCCTGCGGCCAGGCGGGTAGGCTCGATTCTCTGAGCCAGAAGAAAAGGGGGATAGTGAACACGGCATAAAAAACCGCGACGGCTGCGAAGCTGGCCCGAAAGAGGGGTAGATTTTCGGGGCTGAACCCTCCGGCAAGTAGCGGTTTCACCAAAACGAGACAAAGAAGGCCGCCGATGTAGCCTACGCCCCACCCCCAACCGCTGATGCGCCCCCGGGTGGCCGGGGTGGCGATTTCGGGGAGAAAAGCGTTGTAGAAGATTAAGGAGCCCTCGAAGCCAATGGTGGCGACAATGAAAAGAATCATTCCGGTGGAGACCATGCCCGCGCCCACGCCGGTAAGTAGAAGTGTTGCGATAACACATATTCCTGAGAAGATAAGCAAAAAACGCTTTCGTGAGCCGGTGCGATCCGCAATTGCGCTCAGGGGCGGACCGAGTAGAGAGGTGATCAGCATGGCCGCAGAAAGGGAAATTCCCCAGAGAAAATCAGCGCCGCCCCCGTCTCCGGCCACAATTTTCTTGAAATAAACACTGTAGGCGACGGTTACGATAAGGGTGGGATACGCGGAATTGGCAAAATCATAGAAACACCACGAGAAAATCTCCAGTTTTCTTGCTGTCGTATTCATGGAAACTATGAAATTCCTAAGCTATGAGGCCTCCCTCTTTCGGCTGACCAGTAGCGGGATGACCTTGATTTATGGTCTTCTATAGTGCCGCGCCCATCATACTTCTATTTTTTCCAAAAGGCTCGACTTATTCGGTTACAAAAAGAGTATGAAATATGTTGTGCTTGGACATGATGTGCCGTAAAAAAAGGGTGCCGCTTTCGATTCAGGGCCCCGAGTTAAAATGCCCGGCTCCGCTTTTCGCAAATAGAGAGAATACATCATGAGCCGCTTCCTGAAGTGGTCGGTTGGAATACTTGTCGTACTTCTGGTTCTTGTCGTCGGTGCCGTGGTGGCGGTGCGCTTTTTCGTCTCCTCGGACCAGATGAAACTTTTGGCGGTCGGCTACGGTTCAGACTATCTGGGAAGAAAGATTAAGCTGGACGATCTTTCCATTGGACTCTTTGTGGTCGAAGCATCGGGTCTTGAAATCGAAGATAAATCCAGAGTAGGGGGAGACAAACAATCGCTCCTCAAGATCAAGAAAGTAAAAGCACTGCTGAATCCCGCCGCGATACTGTACAAGAAGATTAGCATCCTTAGCCTGGACCTCTCCGGCGTTACGGTGCATGCATCGAGGGACTCGACAGGAAAGTTCAGCTTCGACGATATTATCGAAAAAATGGGAAACCCAAAAAGCGCGCGCGGCCCACATCGTAGGTCGAGTGCCTCTCTAGTAACTATTCCCTCTCTTGGTGTGTCTTTAGCCGAGGCCGCCGAAAACACCCCTGCGGCCTCGGAGCCTGAATATGATTTCGTCATTCGAGATATCGAGATTGCAGATCTTAAGGTGAGTTACGATTCGGCCGCATTTGGGGCGCTTCCTGCCATTCGGGCGAGATGTGATTTTCAAAAGATTGAGATCGATAAATTTCGTCTAGATGAGCCCCTGCCTGTCGAGGTGAGCGGAAAGTGCACAGAGCCTGGCACGATAGAGCTTTCTGCCGAGGCCGAATTTGATCCGAGGACGGGAAACCTTGAAGTCGCCTCCTCGTTCAAGCCGTTTGACCTCATGCCCTTCGTTCGCCTTGCGCCTCCGGTGGAAGATTTGCAACTTCTATCGGCGAGGCTTGGCGGTGAATCGAGCGTCACGCTTATTCCGGCGAAGGAAGTGGCGTGGCGCGTTGATTTTAATGTCGGGAACGTTGATGCGAAATTTCGCATGTCAAACAAGGGTGGCTGGCAGCGAAAAAAACTGGCTTCTGTGGAATTGAAGTCCAAGGGGAAATATGATCTCGGACGTGATGCCGCGAAAGTTTCTGCGCTGGATATATTGCTACCGTTTGCCAAATTCCGACTGAACAAACAGGCGAATTGGAATGTTGATGGGCGTGATGCGGCAGATATTAGTCTGGATGTTGCCGACCTTGGGGCTGCGGTGAAATGGGGTGCATCGCTGGCGGGAGTGTCCTTAAAGAAACCTCCAAGTGGCGGAAAGGTTACGCTGAAGGTTTCAGGGGGCAGGGACCGGAAAAAAGAAGATTCCCTAAGGGCTGTAGCATCAATCAAGATGGAGGCGATTGAGCTGGGGGCATATTTTCCGCTTCTGCCTCCTCAAAGGAATGTTCGGGGGCTCCGTGGCCGCCTGGATGGCTCTGCGGACCTATCCCTCTCGTCTGTCGGTCCTCTGAAGTGGAAGGCTAATTTTAATGGAAAGGGCCTTGCCGCTCAGTATAAAGGTGAGCGCCGGGGCAAGTGGCGGCCTATTAAATTGACCACGGCGGGCGTTCGCTCGGAGGGGAGTTTCAACATTGATGATGAATCGGCCCGTGTTGCCTCCCTTGAGGTGGTGTTGCCATTTGCCCAGGTTAAATTGACTGGGCCTGCGAAATGGAATGTGTCGGGGGACGATGAGATCGGGATGAGTGTGAAAATTCCCGATATCGGAGCTGCGGCGACGTTGGCATCGTCTTTGTCCGGGGTTGTGATCGGAAAAGGCGATTTTGAAAAGGGAGACAAACTCGATCTTGACTTGAGGGTTTCTAGGAACAGAAAAACCAGCAAGGCGTTTTCGGCGGCCGGTTCGCTTTCTTTTGACCCAATACAGGTTGCCCCTTTTGCCGCCCTGGTTCCTGTCTCATCCGGTGCAAAGGGTTTGAGGGGAGTGGTTGGCGGAAAAGTGACATTCCTCTTTAAGGCGGATGAAAACGTGTCATGGAAAGCCAACCTGAACGGGCGGGGAGTGTCTGGGCAGTTAGATGTTGATTCCGACGGCAGGTGGGTGGGCCTCAATCTTAAATCTCTTCAGGTAGGAACGGACGGTTGGTACAGCCTTCGCCGGGAGTCTGCGCGAATTAACCGCCTCGATGTGAAGCTTCCCTTTGGGAGCGTTAAGCTGCTCAAGGAGGCGAAATGGAATGTTTCGGGTGTTGATGATATCGCCGCTTCCTGGGACATCTCGGATTTGGCAGCCGTCTCAAAAATGGGCCGATCGCTTGGCGTCGATGCCCTGAAGATGGCGAGCCCGGTGGGTGCTTCAAAAGGTTCGATTACCATCAAGCGCAACCGAAAGAAATCGAAGGATTTTGACATGGCTGGTTCGGCCTCGGCTGAACTCAAGCGGGTGCATTTTGCAGATTATCCGAACATGGCGGTGTCGGGGGCGGCCAGCATCAAGATAGATAAAAAGAATTTGGCTATCTCTGTGCCCGGACTGGTTGTTCGTGAACGGGGGAGGGACAAGAGCCCCTCGGCCATGGAATTGAAAAATTTCAGGGTGTCGCTTTCTCAGAAAAATTTAATGAAAGGCCGTGTGGTTTCGCGAAAGGCTACGGCTGATGCTCTTCGAATTAATTTCTCGATGGCTCTGGATAAAAAGACGAATATCAAGACAATTCTGGCGCCTCCAACCGGGATGCGGGCCGGCAAATCTCAAAAACGTAGAGGTAAGGTGGCCTCGAGAACCCCGAAGTCCAGGCTCGCGCCCTCAAGGCAGAAAAAGGCGGCTGCGCCACAGACCTCTCAGGCCTCAGGGCGAAAGGGTGCCTCGATTAAAGCGCCTGCCACCACCGCTCGCCTTCCCTATATTAATATTCGGCGGCTTGAGGTTGGGAGCCTCGATTTTAAATTTACTCACACCGTTGAGGCCGGGAAGCGACCGGTTGTTCTGGAATGGAAAAATCTCAATCTCAGCATCGATAATCTCAATACACGAATGAGGCGAGGGCGGCTCGATGGTCGAATTTCTCTTGCCGCGCGCACGAAACCCTCGCCAATTACATTTCTGGCCAAGATGAATCCTGCGCTCGATCCGCCTGATCTCGATGGGACGTTGCGGCTCAATCAATTCGACCTGACTCGTTTTTCTGCGTATGCCTATAGCGCCCGCGGGATGGAAATTCGCAAGGGCCTTCTCGATCTCAACTCGTCTTTTAATTTAAAAAACGGCTACCTTCGCTCCCGCATTAAGGGGAAGGTGTTCAAACTCGATCTCAAGCAGGTGAAAAAACAGAATGTTCTAGGAGACGCACAGGCGGTTCTTCAAAATATTGCGCTTGGAATTTTGAAGCGAAAAAATGATGTGATTCCCGTTAGCTTCAAGATCAAGGGTCGCTTGAACGATCCTTCATTCAACACGGGCCGTGCCGTTACGGATGCGCTGATTGCGGGTGTGATAAATAAACTGGCCAGCCTTGGTGGTGACACGAAGAAACTGGGCGGGCAGGTGGGCGATATTCTCAAAGGTGTTCTTGGTGGTGTGTTAGGCACTCGTCCGGCACCCTCAAAGTCGCAGCCCCCGGCTGGTCAGCCCCCGGCTAGTCAGCCCCCGGCGAGCGCTCCTCAAACCCGGGTGGCCCCCGAGCCGGTGCCTCAGGTGACGCCCAAGGCAACACCTGAGCCCGTACCCGAGAAAAAGGCCCCGCTTACCCGCAAGCAGAGACGCAGGGAGACGGTCAAAGAGATAGAGAACATCGGAAAAGACTTGCTCAAGGGCCTGTTCGGGGGCCGATAAGCCTTGGGTGGTGCCCCTGTGTTTTCAGGCCGATCAAATCGTTTTTCCCCCTTTGATAGCGATCTTTGGTCTTATTTGTTTGCGTTGTGCTGATATGTTTTTTGTAACCCGTGTGATTTCCAAAGGTTTTCTTGTCTTTCTTGAACAACTTTGCTAGGTTATGGATATCCTTTGCCCAAGGGATATGCCCATAGCATCTATGTGCGACATGTTGCTGTCGTTCATGGAGCCGACGCTATGGGAAGGAGAGTTGTGTTATGCCAACTCGCCGCTCGGGCGGGCCGTCATCCATCCCAGAATCAAGTCGTGTAAATGAAGTTGCCGGGCTGATCATCATTGCCCTGGCGGTATTCGCTGCGCTCGCTCTTTGGTCATTTCATCCGGGCGATCCTTCATGGAGTCATCGTGTGAGCCGGGGCTGGGCTGTCCGCAATCTTGGGGGCACGGTCGGGGCCTATCTGGCGGGAGAGTTGGTGCAGGTGCTGGGCACCTTCACGATTCTCATCCCGGTGGGCATCTTTGCGTGGGGCGTCAGGACTTTTTCGGGTGCTCGCTTGTGGTTGCCTGGCTGGCAGGGGCTCGGTCTACTCATGATAATTCTGAGCGGCGCGGGTCTTTATTACAAATCTTTTCATGTTGATCCTCTCTTTGGGAAGAATATTCTGGCAGGCGGACTTGTGGGGTACGGCATGGCCGTTATCTTGGAGACCTATCTTGGTCGTGTGGGTAGCTGGGTGGTGCTCGCAGGGGCGCTTCTGGCGTCGGTTGTTGCGACCACAGGGCTCTCGGTGGGGCAAGTGCTCTTTTATCTCTCGCGCGGTCCTCGCTGGGTGTTGATAAGCCTCCTTCCTCGGGTATCTGCCTCTGTTTTGGCCGCCTCTGTTTGGGCGTATGCCTTCGTTAAGGATCTTGTCAAAAATGCAATTGAAAGGACCAAGTTAAAAAAAGCGACCAGGGAGGCACGGAAATCCGGGACGTTTATGAAGGACCTCCGAGATTCGTGGGCAAGCCCATTGAAAGAGGCTGTGCAGTCGGCTGGAGACAAGGGCAGCCAGGAGTTGGCGGAGGAAGTTATTGCAGAATTATCGGCCGAGACCGGCTCAGAACCAGAAGATGCCGTGAGCCAGTCTGTTAACGGTGATGGGAAGGGGGGGCACAAGAAATCATCGTTGGCCAGGGTGTCTAGTCCGGAGCCAGCTTTCGGTGCCTCTCTCTCCACGACTGATGAGTCGGGGCCAGTAATGTTTATGGGTCCGGCTGCCGAGCAAGTGCCCGCGGCGTCGGAATCAAACATTCTTCGAGGTCCGGTGCTCGATGAGGCTTCCGATGCCACCGAAGGTGATTTTAGTACCTCAGTGCCTGAAGATTCTGTGTCTGCTATTGAAACTGATAAGGATGAGGAGGCGGCTGGCACCCCCCTTGAGGCGCATAAGGTCGTCTCTGAGAGCACACCGAAGATTACCCCTGAGCCGATGGTTGTCCCGGATGAGAAGTCTGATGGGGACAAATCTGTGATGGGAGGGATTCGTGTCGGCAGAAAAGACCCTCCTCGCAATGGCGAATTGGCCGCAGTGAGGGCGGCGAAAGCGGAGCCCGAGGCCGAGATGCCCATGAGTATTCCATCGCTTGAGGCTGATGAGGAATTCGATGATTTGGACGAGGGCGTATCGCTGAAAAAAGCGCTTTATGGACAGAAGTATGAGAGCGAAAGCGAAAGCGAAAGCGAGAACGAGGGCGATGAGGTGAAAGTTCGCCACGCCGGCTCTAACGGCGAGTCGGATATCGTGCGAATTGAAGATGATGCCATCGTAACAACTGAGGCACCTATCACTAAGAAAACCACTTCTCGCAAGAGCGGTGTCTACGCGTTGCCCAAGGCGTCGGAAATTTTTGCGGAAGTCGAGAGCACGGCGCTCATCGTGGACGAGGATGCCATTCGAACGAAATCCACCCTATTGGAGCGGACTCTTGGCGAGTTTGGCGTCGAGGGCAAAGTCACCGAGGTCAAAACCGGCCCGGTCATCACCATTTACGAATTCGCCCCGGCGGCTGGGGTTAAGGTGTCGAAAATCGCCGCGCTCTCGGACGACCTGGCGCGTTCTCTTTCTGCCATCAGCGTGCGTATCGTCGCACCCATTCCTGGAACGAACGTTGTCGGCATCGAGGTGCCCAACGCCAAGCGAAGGGCAGTCCAGGTCAAGGAGTTGATTTCTTCTAAGGAATTCGAGCAGGCCAGTGACAAACTGACCCTGGGGCTTGGGAAAGATATCCTCGGTCGAACGGCCATTACGGATCTGGCCAAGATCCCTCATTTGCTAATTGCTGGCTCGACCGGGTCGGGAAAAAGCGTGGCTATGAATTTGATGATTTGCAGCCTGCTGGTTCGATGCCATCCCCGCGAAGTTCGTTTTTTAATGATTGACCCCAAGATGCTTGAATTTTCCATATACGAGGGCATACCCCATCTTCTGGTTCCCGTGGTGACTGACCCGAAGCGGGCGGCCTCAGCTCTGCGCGGTGTGGTTGTCGAAATGGAGCGGCGCTATCAGGTAATGAGCGGCCTCGGGGTGCGTAACATAGACAGTTACAACAAGCTTGTAGCCGAGAATTTGGGACCTCGTGAGTCGAATCGCCGCCGGAGTCAACACCTCTCTGAAGTAGAAGGGGTGGATGATGATGGAAATCCAGATTTTATGCCCTATATCGTTGTGGTTATTGACGAGTTGGCGGATCTGATGATGACATCGGGCCGAGATGTAGAGGAAACCATGACGCGGCTCGCACAAATGGCTCGGGCGGCGGGGATTCATCTCCTTGTGGCGACCCAGCGCCCCTCTGTGGACGTTCTTACGGGTCTTATCAAGGCAAACTTCCCTTCCCGGATAGCGTTGCGCGTAGCCAGCCGTGTCGATTCAAGAACGATACTCGACATGAATGGCGCCGAGCGACTTCTCGGCAAGGGTGACATGCTCTTCGTCCCGCCCGGGACGAGTGCACCTGTTCGAATTCATGGTGCATATGTCTCCGAGGATGAGATTAGAAATCTAGTCGAGCACTGGAAAGAGCAAGGGCCTACCTCTTTTCGAGATGACCTTTTTGTTCAGTCCGAATCGAAGGATAGTGGTGGCGATTTGGAGGAGCAGGAGTATGACGAGCGCTATGACGATGCCGTGGCGCTTGTAGCCAGGACGGGGGAGGCATCGATTTCACTTGTCCAAAGACATCTGCGCATTGGCTACAACCGTGCCGCTCGTTTGATAGAGCAGATGGAAACGGAGGGTGTTGTCGGGCCCTCAGAAGGGTCGAAACGGCGCCAGGTTTTGATTCAAAATATCCCGAGCCCCGATGTGGAATCTATTGACGCAAGCTAATAACTTGGTGTGCTCTGCGGTTTTGATGTCAATTTCATGATTTTATCGACAATATTTGCAGTGATAAGACGTTATCCACGGCTCCTAATTCGATGGCATTTTGGGGTGTGCTAAAACATTCCGATGTTTTTTTGAGATAATCCCTGGAAATCCAGAAAATCTGGGGAGTAATTTATCTGTATTTTTTCCTCCATTTTAGTGGATAATATTAGTGGCCAGAGTAATCTGAACTTATGGAGGTCGCATGGCTGAGGACTCGATCCCGGAGAAACTGATTCAGGCTGTAGCGGTGGATTTAGATTGCTATGAGCGCCTCCTGGTTATTTGCGGCTGTGAATTTGCGTCTATGACCGGCCATGACATGGACGAGCTTCCGGGTATTCTAGAGGAAAAAGGGGCGCTTATTAAGGAAATTCAATCTAATTCAAGTGATTGCGCCCCCTTATGGGCTGAGATGGATAGCTGGCTGGGAGATGAATTTTTGCTTAAACGGCTGGGCGATGCTGTGCAAAAGGTTCGTGAGGCCGTGTTGATGGTGCAGCAGAGCGAGACGAGGCTTGCAGCGCTTGTGGCCACCCGTTCAAAAGAGGTTAGAGAAGCGCTGGGTATCATTTCGAAGAGTGGAAAGGCGCTGGATGCTTATAAACCTACAATGACATATTCTCCAAGGTTTATAGACCGAAAAGAGTAGGCTTGTATTCTGCGATTTTTCGATCCGTGACCATTGAAGTTGAATTCAATCCGCCCCTCCAGTAGATTTGATCTCTCGTACACCTCGATGTACATCATATCGAAGTTACGTTTTTCCTGTTGCCCGGACTGTAAATTATTGGGGGTTTAGTATGGCAGGTAACATGTTGGATTTTACCGATCAGAATTTTGACGCTGATGTTTTGGGCTCGGATTTACCGACGTTGGTTGATTTTTGGGCCGAGTGGTGTGCCCCTTGTAAAATGATCGCTCCTACTGTCGAGTCGCTAGCGGATGAATTTGATGGCAAATTGAAGGTAGGCAAGCTGAACATTGATGAAAATCCGTCAACTCCGACTAAGTTTGGGATTCGCGGCATCCCAACTTTGATTATCTTTAAGGGCGGAGAGGTGGTGGAGCAGATAGTCGGTGTCCGTTCGAAATCGGATTTAAAAGCTGCGATCGAAAAGTCTCTTTAAAAAAGACTCTCTGCATTTATCCCTCTGGACTCTCTTTTCCTCGTAAGTGTTTTTGCGCTCTTCGTTCTGAATTTCATTGGCGTTTAGATGGCCGATTTTATAGCCGGGCCAATGAGGTTTTAGCTGTTGTCGGTGGACATTGTTCCACCAATTCTGAGGCGGGTGAAAAATCCGCTCCTCCCCCCATCGTATTGTCCATTCTCGTCTAAGCCCGAAGTTTTATATCTGTGGAGGTCCAATTTTGAGCATAAAAGACGGCCTTAAGGCATACGGTTTTTTGGGGGTAGGTGTTTTCACGCTTGGGTGGTCGGCTATTTTGATTCGTTTCGCCGAGGCATCCCCACTTGCCATTGCGGCCTATCGAATGCTGGGCGCGGCGCTGGTGTTGTTGCCTTTCTCTGCGGGCTCCATTGTCGCGCTATGGCGCGGACTCGCGCCACGGGAGCGGTGGATATGGATGGCCTCCTCTGTATTTCTGGCGCTTCACTTTGCCCTTTGGATTGAATCTCTTCGACATACCTCGGTGGCTAGCTCTGTGGTTCTGGTCACGACAAATCCGATTTTCGCAGGGGTAGGGGGCTGGCTTTTTCTCGGAGACAAAGAGGAGCGGTTTTTCTGGGCAGGGGTCGGCGTCACGATTGGTGGCGCGCTTTTGCTTGTTTGGGGAGACGCAGGCGCGTCCGCAACCGCGGCGACAGGAGATTGGTCGGGCACTTTGCTGGGCAGCTTGTTGAGGGGCTCGTTGGAGAGCCTGCTCGGCAACGCCCTGGCGCTGGGCGGGGCGGTGATGGCCTCGGGTTATTTGCTGTGTGGTAGAGCGCTTCGGCGCAACATGCCGCTCATTCCGTATGTGACTGTATGTTATGGAGTTAGCGGAACAATTCTCATTCTGGCGGCTTTTTTGGCCGCCCAGCCATTATCGGGATATTCACCTTCCACGTGGTCGCTCCTGGCCGCCATGGTGCTGGGCCCCACCCTCATTGGCCATACGGCGGTGAACTGGGCCCTAAAGCATATGCCGCCAGGTAAAGTGGCGCTATCGATACTTGGTGAGCCCGTTGTCGCAGCCGTCCTGGCCTGGTGGCTTCTGGCCGAGCCCCTGGGAGGTATGCGGGCGCTCGCCTGTGCAATAATCCTTGCGGGTATCGCCTGGGGCGCATCAAGCCGAAAGTAACCCCTTTGTTTAATCTCGTTGACTTGGTGTTATGAATTCGATACGCTAGATAATTCAATGGGTTTTGGTATTTTCATACCCTTTCTAGATGACCTTGGGACGCCCAGCGGCGGAGGATGAGCCATGAATGATGGCCCCACAGATCCAGCCAGTCAGATTAACAGTGAAACAAGCCGAATCACCGAACTCGTGAAGGTTTCTGAGCAAGAGCGAGAGCGTCTTGAAAAGTCGATGGACCTGCTCACCCTTCGTGCCGAGGAACTTACCTCAAAGCGTAGTGTTCTCGATGAAGTGGGCACTCGTATCGCAGATCTCGAAAGCCGCCTCGTCAAAACCGAAAAGCGAAGCGAGACATTTGAGAAAGTAGACGTCAGAATTACCGAATCCGAGCGTCATTTTCAAAAACTCGATGAATTTGTCCGCAAGACCAAGATGGATATAGACGGCCTTAATGTCCTCTCTGAGCATGTCCTCGCCAAGACGCGCAGCCTCAACCTCCAGCGCGAAGTAGTTGAAAAATCTAACGAGGAGGCTGGAAAACTCAACGTGCTCCTTTGGGAGATGGAATCGAAGATCAAGAACCTCCAGGAGGAAAACAAGCTGGTCAAACGCACCGAGAAAAGCGTGGCCAAGCTTGAGGGAATCTACGATAGCGTCCGCACGAAAATAGACGATGCCTTCCAGCTCCGCGACATTATCGCCGAGGTGAACCTCAAAGTCGTCCAGTTCAACCAATTTTCCCAGAATTTTGACGAAAAACTTCAGCAGGTAGACCGGGAAAAGCTTGTATTTGAGAATTTTTCGAAGCGAAGCACTAACTTCAGGCGTTCCCTCAATGAGATGGAACAATCCCTGAACGAGCTAAACGAGCGTGTGTCTCAGGTGGAAACGCTGCGTGGCGAACTCGATACGGTAAAGCCAGCCCTTGAAAGCATGCGCATCGAGAGCCAAAACATCCTGTCTAAAAATGATGCTCTTCTAAGGACGAGCGCAAGGATTCAGTCCCTTGAGGATCAAAACGAAAATCTTCAGCAGGCAATTTTAAGGGTGCGCGAGGAGCGGCATGAGGTCGAGGAAGTTTGGGAGAATGTCCACTCGCTACGCGACTTCCTCGCGAACGAGGTGGAACGCAGGGCCGAGCGGCTCAAGCGTGAGTTGGATGAATCCTCCACCCTTCGGCGGATGATTCAGGATTATCACGTCAGTGCCCGTGAATTACGCGAGCAGCTCAACACCATCCCCGAGGGCCTTAAGGTTGCTGAGGAGGCACGTCAGCGTGCCTCCGAGATTAATGAAATTGATGATGCTCTTAGGCAAAAAATGGAAGATACCCAGAATCGTGTTCGCCTTGTGGAACACATCAAGGGAGCGCATTGAGCAGCTCTCCTCGAATATCGTCCATCTTGACGACAAAATTGAAAAACAGCTTGAGCGTCGAGGCGAGGTCGAGCGAATGGAAAAACGACTCGAAGCGCTTCAATATTTTATTGAGGAATCAGACCTAAAAATAGACAAACTTCAGCGTCGGGAGGAATATGTTGATCGCGTAGAATCCAGGCTCGATCAGTTGCATAACCTTCTTGAGCGAATTGAAGAGCGCATTCTCGACGTAACGAAAGAGCGTGCAGGATTCGAGGCGCAGGAAAAACGCTTGCAGCAAATGATGTCGCACTTCCAGGAGTCCTTTGAGCAGGGTGAAGTCCATTTAGCGAGTGTTCGAGAAGCCCACCGGACGATGGAGCAAGTAAGTGATTTTCTAGGGAAGCTTGACGAGGGTCTCAAAGAACTGCAGTCCGGAGAAGTCCGGATGGACACCCTCCGCCAGCGTTTAAAAGAGCAGGAGGAGGAGATTGAAAACGTCCGGGTCGTAGCTGGCAGGTTGCAGAATCACATTGACCACCTGGATCAGGAAGAAGAGCGTGTCTCGCAAGTCGAAAAACGCATCTCTACTCTTGACTATAACTCTGCTGGGCTTGAGGAGAGTGTTGCTGAGCTGATCAAGAATAAGGCTGAAGTTGGTGCTGCTCAGGAAGAGCTGAGTACACTGAAAATCGGCGTGAAAGAAATTCATTCGAACATTCGAGATCTTATCAGTGACCGTCAGACGCTGCACGATGTTGAGCTTCAAATTGATGAACTCCGTGATATTTTCCAGCAGGTTGAGGATCGCGGTGCTAGTGTTGCGAAGCAAATGGAAAAAGTTGGCGAAGTGGAATCTCGTGTCAAAGACCTTAATTTGTTGTCCGAGGATGTGCGTGCCAAATTCGAATCACTGGAAGTTGATAAAGATGTTCTTGATCGCGCGAATGCCCGTATATCTGAGCTGCGCTCCATTCTTCAAGAAGCTGAGCGCCGCGTAGATAGAAATTAAGGGCCGGGAGGGCTGATGCGCTTATTCCGGAAAAAGCCGCGCCCCTCGTCTTATGCTTTTTTCGTCAGTAGTGCTGTAACTCCCACACGAATTCTGAGCGGTCTTGCGATTGCGCTCATCCTCGCTTTTTTCGTTCTCCCCGCATCCATTACGGGTGGTATATATTCGTGGGTCAAGGACGATGTTCCAGCCTCTGATGCCATACTCATACAAAAGCCTAGTCTGGCTACATTTGTTTACGATTCGAGCGGGTCTTTAATTGGCAGTTTTGCCGCCGAGCGAAGGCAACTTCTTCGCCTATCGGAAATGGCGCCTGCGATGCGCCACGCCATCGTAGCTGTCGAGGATGAGCGTTTTTATGAGCACTGGGGAATTGACCCCAGGGGCATTGTTCGTGCGGCCGTCAATAATGTTTGGTACGGGAAGGTCAAGCAGGGCGCCTCTACGCTGACGCAGCAATTGGTGCGCCAGCTTGTGTTAGGCACAGAACGAACACTGAAGAGAAAGATCATAGAGGCGATATCGGCAGTTCGCTTGGAATTGACACTCTCGAAAGATGAAATTTTAGAGCGTTACCTGAATCTCGTTTATTTTGGACGCGGCGCCTACGGTGTGGCAGCAGCGGCCCGTACATATTTTGATAAAAAGGCCATCGATCTTACCCCTATCGAGACAGCCCTCCTTGCGGGGCTGGTACAGGCACCAGGCAGGTATCGACCGTTCGAGGATCCGGGCCCTTCGCTTCAAAGACGGGCGCATGATTTTGCGGCGAATGGCTGCCGCAGGATATTTGAAACCAGAGGAGGCAGATGACTTCTCCAAACGCTCGCTTGGGTTAAAGTCGCCAGCGCCAATTCGTGTGGGTGGCCACTTTGTGGAATATGTCAGGCGTGAGTTAGAAGATAAATTTGGCACGGAGCGCCTCTATCGCGGCGGCCTCCGCGTTTATACCACCCTGGATCTCTCTTACCAGGTGGCCGCTGAAAAAGCGGTTCAGGAGGGAGTGAAGAAGCTAATAATGCGGCGGTGGCGGCTCAAAGCGGCTGACCCCTCCTGGCGGGGACCAGAATCCGCTCTGTTGGCGATTCATCCACAAACAGGAGCCATTCGGGCGATGGTGGGTGGCATGAATTTTCAAAAGAGTAAATTCAACCGGGCTGTTCAGGCTTTACGGCAACCCGGGAGCGCATTTAAGCCTATTGTTTATGCGGCGGCGATCAACAACGGTTTCACTGCGGTGGACGCAATTCTCGATGCCCCTATCGTCATGAAAGGTGGTAGAGGTCGCCCGGACTGGAAGCCGGAGAACTATGGACGAAATTTTCGGGGACGGCTCTCGCTTCGCGATGCCCTGGCGGCGAGCCGAAATACAGTGAGTGTTAGGCTCGTTCGTGAGGTCGGAATGGGTAGGGTGATTAAATTCGCCCGATCTTTAGGGATTCGCAGCCCGATTGCGCCAACGATGTCGAGTGCGCTTGGCGCCTCGGTGACTACGCTCAAGGAGATGGTTTCTGCCTATACGGTTTTTGCAAATAACGGGATGTATAATCAGTCTTATGCCATTAGCCGCGTGGAGGATTCCACCGGACAGGTGCTTGCTCGACACAAGCCACATCCAATTGAGGCCATCAGCCCGGGCGTGGCTTATGTGACGACCCAAATGTTGAAGGGGGTGGTCGAGAACGGAACGGGGCGAAAAGCCCTTGCCCTGGGCCGCCCTATTGCTGGCAAGACGGGAACCACTAATGCATTTCGGGATAACTGGTTCATTGGGTTTTCGCCGGGCCTGGTTGCAGGGGTATGGGTGGGATTCGATCTCCCTCGTTCGCTGGGATTCTCGGAAACGGGGGGGCGAAATTCAGCACCAATCTTTGTCGATTTTTTTCGAGAGGCGCTAAAGGGTTCACCCATTGAGGATTTTATGCCTCCTAAGGGAGTGGAGTTCGTTAGAATTGATAAGGAAACCGGGTTGCGCGCCACTCGGGCCAGCCAAAAGACGGCTTTTGAGGTATTCCTTGAAGGTACGGCGCCGACCCAGTTCGCTGGTATGCGAGGCGGGCGGGCTGACGCGATTTTTCGCGCGGAAGGAGATAAGATACATACGAAACCAAATGTAATTCGTTAAATCGCCCTTCATTTTGGAAAGACCTCTTGAAATTTCATTCTAATAAATTTGACTTCAATACACATGGATTATTCATTTGCCTTGTTGTGGCCGGTTTGTTCTCGGTTTTGACGGGATGCGCTGGCTACAGCACGAATGATGGGAAATTCGTTTCTGTGCGACATGGTTTTGAGATACGGCCCCCGGGCGGGGAGCCTTGGCGCCGGACTCCGGATGTCGCCAATCTTCTTTCGCTCAATGATCCTTCCACCTCGGTTCTGTATTTCGATAACCCGTATTCAGGCGGGGTGATCTCGCTTCAGGTTCTTCCGCGCCATTATCCTGGCGATGGGAAGATGATTGATGAGCTTCGATACATCTATCGGCGTATGTTGAGTGTCCCGTATGCAAACATGCGCACGGTGGTGAAGGAAAAATTCATCGCTTTTGAGTTATCTGTGCGCCAGGCCAAGATTCCGGAGGCCGAGCGGGCCGAGTTTAATCTTAAGGGCTCGATGGGCCGGAGGCCTTCTACTCTAGCGAGAGAGGAGGCGAGACGGGCGCTGGAGTTTGAGCAGCCCTTTGGTGGCCCCAGGACGCGGGAGGAGATTAAGGCCGAGCGTGCGTTTCAGATCGATCAGCTGACGCCCGCCTATAAGGCGAACTATCGGGGGAAAGTGGTGGTATTTCTTCGCGGTGGGACACTCTATGAATTTTACTATATCGATCATGAGGCGGCGTATGAAAGTGGTTTGCGCGATTTCGATACATTCGTAAGTAGCCTGAAATTTATCTCGCGGGGGCTTTTCTAGCGCTGTTTTGGGCGGTTTCGGCTTTGTGCGAGAATTGAGCCCGATGGAGGGTGAACTGATGATCAGCAACGAGACGGACTCATTCTCTGAATGCCCTCTAGGGCGAGGTAATGTGGTTTGTCGGCAAGTAGATGACGGATTTATCCTTTATGATTCGGTGGCAGGCAAGGTCCACTCGTTGAACCCTACGGCAGCCTTCATTTGGGATGCGCTCGATGGAAAACATTCGCTCCGGGAAATTTCCAAGAATATTGAGAGTCTTGTTGGCTCCGAGGGGCATGACACTCTGGCCGACGTTGAAAAGGTGGTTTCACTTTTTCAAAAAGAAGACCTGCTCGAGCATTCTGAGAATCTGCCTCGCTAGGCGATAAATTGGCCATCCCCCTCAAGGAATTTCAAATACACCTTCTGGGTTTTAGAATGAGAGTCTCCGGTCCGGCGCCTGATATAGACCTTTTGATGGATTCCCTCTACTCAAATTGTCAGGAGCCACCAGAAGTAAAACCCGATGTTTTCTACCGGGTGGAGGCTGAGGGTGGCATCTATAAGGTTTCTCGCTTGGCCTCACCAGGTAGCGGGAAAACCTCAGACCCCTGTGAGGTGTTTTGCACCCAGGACAACAATGAGCTCTTCTGGAGGCTGGAGAATGCGCTCTGTGAGGGCGCCATGGAGCAGGCCCGAGGGATGCTTCTCATCCATGGCGCGGCCGTGGAGCGGGATGGGAGGGCAACCATCATCATGGGAAAGTCCTATTCGGGCAAATCAACGTTGGCGATACACCTCATTCGAAACGGATTCAGGCTGCTATCCGACGAAGTCATCCTGGTGGACCTTGAGACGGGCCTGCTCAAGCCGTTTCCGCGGAATCTGTTCGTTCGCGAGGGGGCGCTGCGAGATAAAAATGTGCAAGGTGGTGGAGCCACTGACCGGGGCGAGTTCGTCTTAGATGGATTGCAACTGGGGCGCTGGCAATATCAAGATCCGGGGGGGCAAAAAAAATGGATGCTCGATCCGTTGACTGTCGCAACCTCAGGGTTCGCCGAGGAGGCCCAGGTCGAGCGCATTGTTTGTCTCCAGCGGCACCGCAAGAGGCACCCCATGCTTGAGCCGTCGAGCCAGCGAGAATCTGTTGAAATGATGGTTAGCAATGCGGTGAATCTCGATAAACTCGCTGGTGATGGTTGGGATGTGCGCGGGCTGGACACCATTGTGCACATGGTGCGCTCGGCGGAAAATCTCAAACTCCAGGCGCCCCATGCGGGTGAGGCGTGGAAACTCCTTCACAAGCATCTGAACATCCAGGGGCAGCCATGAGTAAAAAACGTAAATCGGTGGGGGATGAGATGCAGGTCAACCTCCTTGGGGTGCGTTTACGCATAGGTGGTCCTGCACGGGAAATCGCCCATCTGAGAAATTCGCTGTTCTCGCGTTGTAATGAACCCCCGGGGCCAAAGCCCAATGCGTCGATCCAGTTCGAGATAGACTGCGGAACCTACAGGGCATGGTTTGTCGACAAAAGTAGTGAGCCGATTTACGAGTCCGATGATCGAAGTGATTTCTTTTGGTGGCTCGACAATGAATTGTTTCGAAAATCGCTTAAGAAGTCGCCACACTTGATACAGGTTCATGGCGGGGCTGTAGAGAAGGGCGGCAAGGCTATTTTGTTTCTCGGGGACTCCTACGCAGGAAAATCCACCATGACACTCCACCTTCTTCGACAAGGCTATCGATTTTTGACCGACGAGGTCATTCTCATTGACCCGCGCACGCTTCGGGTTGCCCCATTTCATCGCAACCTGTTGGTACGCCAAGGTGCAATTGATGGAAATCCGATTCTCAAAAAATATTGCCGGGGGAACTGGCATTATGAGGATTATCACGGTGAAATGAAGTGGTTGATCGATCCGGCGAAGCTTGGCCCTGCCGCAAAACCTCGAAAATCCGTGATCAAGCGCATTTATCTTCTTCGGAGACACCGAGGATGGCGACCAAAGCTTGAGTCCGCAACCGAAAGAGAGGTTGTCGAACAAATGATAAAAATGGCTTTTAACAAGCACCGCTTTGGCGAGGAGGTCGTGGACGCTTTGGTACAAATTGCCAAAGCAAGCGAAAATTTCAAAATTCGTTCTCCTCACGGAGGCGAGGCCTGGAAATTACTCAAAGAGCATATGGATATTTCTAAGGACTAAAGAGAAACCATGTCCCTACGCGATTACGCATGGATGTTGAATGACCCGGCTCGAATAAATGCTTTCCGGCGTGCAATTACAGCCATTGTAAAGCCCGGGGATGTTGTCGTTGAAATCGGGGCAGGTCTGGGCACGTTCAGTTTCCTCGCATGCCAGGCAGGCGCATCAAGGGTGTATGCGATTGAAGATAACGTGTTTGACGCCTTGTGCGAAATTGTCGACAAGCAAACTTTTTGCGATCGAATCAAACCGATTCGAGGCAATTCTCATAACATTAAATTGCCGGAAAAGGCGAATGTAATTATTTTTGAAGATTTCAACAGCGCTTTTCTTGGCGTTGGAATGAATAAATTCTTTGATGATTCTTCCCGGCGCTTTCTTCTCTCGGGCGGTAAATGGCTTCCTTCTGAGGCCGTAATATGCGGAGCGCTATATGAGGCACCTGCTAAATGGGAGAAATTGTCTGCCTGGCGAAATGAAAATGACCACCTCGGAGGTCTGGACTTTTCGCCCTTAGCGGGCTGGATGCTTAATTCAAAATTCAGGGATGAATACTCCCCCGATGGCTTTATCTCCTCGCCCCGCGATCTTAGGCGCTACCGCCTTGGCGGGGAGGCTGAAACTTACGATTTGTCATGGCGGGGTGAGGATGTTTCTGAGCGGCGTGCCAATGTTCATGGGATTTGTGTCTGGTTCCGTCTTGAGTTTGGGGATGGAATTATCTTGGATAATGCGCCGGGCACCGATGAAACAGTATATCAACAAGTTTTCTTCCCGCTTTCCGCACCCGTTCCGGTAGCTGATGGAGAGCGGGTCGAGTGGTCACTCTACTGCACCCCTGGAGGTGATGGGAATGAAATTTCGTGGAACTGGCGGGTTGAGTCGCAAGGCGGCCTGGCGGAGGGTACGACGTTTGCTGACTCTCCGTTTCTTGTCGCGAATTTAATAAAAAATTCTGAAAATCATGTTCCGATTCTCGATTCGGATCTGCGAATGGCAAAATTTATACTTGGGGAAGTGGACGGAAAGCAGACCCAAGGCGAGATTGCTGTAAAACTGCAGAAAGAGTTTCCGAATAAAATTCAAGGTGAGCGTAAGGCTCTTCAGTATGTGGTCTATGTCTTGGGAAATTGACGGGCAGGATTAGATTCTGAAATAAATCATCGTAAAAAAATGAAAAGATAAGAGCTGTTAATCTCGAAAGTAGTTTGTCTGTGTTCCTTGTTAAGACCAGAGCATACCCGTTCCTGACGACATCATGCCAGACCCACCCATCATACCCGAGGGCGACATCATGGGAGAGGGGGATTTTTTCTTGCTGATCATGAAACTGAATTTACTGCCACTTCCCCCGCTGCCACTTGCAGCGCGAGCGCTAGACACAGAAAAAGAGGAAATCATGGGGGCAGCATAAGCGGAGGCTACGAGGAGATTACGGATAAACTGCCGCCTAGTATGTTGGGACTCGTTGGAGTCCTGCCCGTTGCGTTTCTTAGTCAAGATTATTCCTCCACTAAAGCAAATTCATGAATCATGTTCATAGCCATCTGGAATATGTTACCTAACATCCGGAAGGGCAACCTTACCGCTTCCTTATTGCCGATTATACATTTTATGGAATTTTAATTAAATAGCCCATTTGCTAAAATGTGGCCCAGGGCACACTAGAATTGCAGGAAATTAATCAATATGTTGCGATGGTTTGTTGAAGGATTCCTCCTGATTATAGACACAAGTACTATCCTGCTGGAATTGAGAGCTATTTCTTGTTTCTCATGGTGGCTGAAAACGTGGACATAAAAAATAATAGTCTGGAATCGGGCACCCTTCAAGTGGAGGTATTCCGTTCCCTGGCAGGGCGATATCGACTAACTGAAATGGAAGTTGAGAGTCTTTTCATCGCGGCTCAAAAAATGACGGAGGATGAATGGAAGGTTGTGATTGAGGAGAGTATTTACAAGGAGACGGCAGGGCTTCTCTGCCATCATCTCAGAGAGGCAGGGGTCGAGCCACCCAAGATTCTTAAAGCTGAGTACAAATGGATTGCCCTTTCCAACACCATGATTGAAGTGGAACTCATCCGCCTTGCGCCTGAGCTTCTTGAAGCTGGTGCTCGCGTCTTGCTCATCAAAGGGACTGCTCTCCATCAATGGGTATATAAAAATCCGGGTATCCGTAATTTTGAGGATTCTGATTGGGTTTTTCCGGATAGAACCACCGCCGATGCTGCGGCTCGTGTTTTGGGTTCCCTAGGCTACAAATCATCGGGTAATCAGGATAATTTACTTTGGAGAAACGGACCATTTAAAATAGAATTTCACATGAACATACTTGGCGATGAGCGGGTCGCCGCCAGGGTATCTGGACTTGAGGCGAAAAATGGCGTCATCGACGATGAAGTCTGGTCGAGATGTCGGCCCGCCATATTAGGCGCACCCTATCTCATGCCCGCCCCGGAGGATCATCTTTTGATCCTGTGTGCCCACCTGATGAAGCATAATCTTGAGCCTGGGATTTGGTTTGCAGATATTGAGGCGCTCCTGACTGAAACGGAAGATTTTGACTGGGATGTTGTATTGGAGCGGGCCCAGCGGTGGCGGCTTATTCGTCCGCTTGCCTTTGCCTTTAGGAATCTTGGGGCGCTGGGGGTTGAGGGGCAGATTGGGGGAAGAGAGGGTATCCTTCCTCCACAAGTTCGATTCAAATTGGCAGAAGTTCATCCCACACGCATGGAAGCCTATCTTCTAGCGCTGGCGGCGACGGGAGGGCGGATTTCAGGCGAAAAAAAAGAATGGACACGCGCGCCGCTCGCCAATCTGTTATGGCTCTCATCTCAGCAAACGCTACGTGAGAAAATTAAGCTTCTC
>JABJAL010000083.1 GCA_018669005.1 Nitrospinaceae bacterium | reverse complement strand
GCTTAAAAAAAATTGGGCCACCGCCAACTATGCGGAACTTTTCGAGCGTGTTGGGTTTTAGGCCAAGGAAATGAGCAGCCTGTGGGGTAGTAAGTAGTGGCGAGAGAGGAATATTCTGGGAATCGACAGTTAGTGTTTCTTTACTGGCTTGTTCATACATCACCAATCCTGAGAGTTTGTTAAAATTACGCGGGCAGTTCTTTCCTGCCTAACGCTTTATATCGGCTCCTGAAAATTTACAACTCCAAATCACAAGAAAATCTAAATATGTTCACAAGTTCACTTTCATTTTCAATATTAGCCTTTCACAGCCTCGCTTTTCCCCGAAGGCACCAGTGTGTTTTTAATAGTGTGAAACCTTCATACGTTTGACCGTATGAGGGTCTACGGGCATTTTTATAAAGGCTTCTGGAGTTTATTTGCAGAAATTTTGTCGTGAAGGGGTTAGATTACCGATATGGTCCTAGGCCATGGACTAGGCCGATGACACGGGTGCCAGGAGAAAAGACCCCTTCGTGCTTAGTGGCAAGCGATCCCGATTCTGATCTCCTTTGGCCGGGAAACACCTATCGGGATCTAAAAAGGCCCCTAGTAAAAAGGGGCCTTTTTTTATATGAATAAGAGTTGAAACTAATCTTGGTGCTGACATGGTGCTGACACGAGAAATTACGGGATGTTCAATTAACAGAGCAAAACACCAGAAGAGAATAGTTAAACGAAGAAATAATAAGAAGTTAATGGCGGAGAGGGAGGGATTCGAACCCCCGGTACGGTTGCCCGCACAACAGATTTCGAGTCTGCCGCCTTAAGCCAGGCTCGGCCACCTCTCCGTGGCAAGCGGCTCCTGCGGGAGCCGGATGAAGTATGGTTGAACTAGCGCTGCGCCTCGCGCGCCTCGCGGGCGATGCGACGCCGCTCTCCAAAAAAAGCGCGTAGCAAGGTAGCGCTCTCGTCTGCGAGAACACCCCTCGTGATGGGAATCCTGTGGTTCACCCGCGGGTCCGAGGGAATGTCGAACAGCGAACCGCAGGCCCCGCCCTTGGAATCAACGGCGCCAAACACAAGCCGGGCAATACGCGAGTTTACCAATGCCCCCGCACACATCGGGCACGGCTCCAGGGTGACATACATCGTCGCACCATCGAGGCGCCAGATGCCGTCGTAATTGGCAGCCTCCCGGAGTGCGAGAATTTCAGCATGCGCCGTCGGGTCGCAGGCGGCCTCGCGCCGATTGTAGCCTCGGCCGAGCACCACGCCATCGCGCACAATAAGCGCGCCCACGGGCACATCGCCCGCCTTCTCGGCCTCCTCGGCAAGCCCCAGCGCCTCGGCCATCCAACGATGATCCTCGCGCGCCTGATCCAGCGAATGAATCTCCAAATCTCTCTCCTTGGCCCCACATGAGGGCACAAACATTCTACCACTCCGTCCATACCGGCGTGCTAATAAACCACGATACCGGCCCCGGAGCAAGGGCAGATCGGGCTGAGCCCGACTCGGGCCGAGATGAGTCCGAGGTCAACCCAGGCATGTGGCGGGGGCACGCCCCCAGGGAGGATATCTCGATCAGGGCCCAAGCAATCCAACCCGCTCTCGCTTTTTGTCAAACTGGAAATTCGCACAAAGCTGCCCCCTAAGGAGCGAGCCCGCCATCCAAGGCTAGGCTCCCCGCTGGCAGATGCCTCCAACCATCCTGGGGGCCCAATCTCCCGTGCACGATGCGCCCCTTATGCCCCCCGGTTGCCCGGCAGCCCAAAACCTGCGAGGCTTTCCGTGGATACGAAAAACCCCTGGTTTTCAAACCTTTTAACTCTTATTCCGATGCGCGAGCGAGCCCCGCGCCAAGAGGTGCTGCCAATGAGATGGGAAGAACTCAGCTGGCCCCAGCACGAAACACAGGTCGCCGCCGGCGCAACCGTCGTCATGCCCTTTGCCGCCATCGAGCAGCACGGGCCACACAACCCGGTCGCCGTCGATACCCACTTGGCCACCGCCGTCTGCCAAAAGGCCACCGACGATCTAGACAATGTCCTGCTCACCCCGACCATGTGGGCCGGCCAATCACCCCACCACATGGAATTTGCGGGCACGCTAACCCTCTCGCTCGAAACCTACACCGCCGTGATACAAGACCTCGTCACCTCGGTCGCGCGCCACGGCTATAAAAAAGTCCTCCTCGTCAACGGCCACGGCGGCAACATCGCCCCGCTCCAGGCGGCTGCCCTTCAACTCAAACACAACCTGGGCATCACCCTCTGGATGGTCACCTACTTCAAACTCGGCAACGAGGCCGCCGCCGAGCACCGAATCGGCGAGGTCGGGAGCATGGCCCACAGCGGCGAATTCGAAACCTCGATGATGCTCCACCTGCGACCCGACCTGGTGGATATGTCCCTCGCAGAAAAAAACGTCTGGACGCGTCCCCATCCCCTCGCAACCCAGGACATGCACAAGGGCGGCCTCCTGAATGCGCCAGCCGATTTCACCCGGGCAACCAAGCCCTCCGGTGTTTCGGGCGACCCGACTGTAGCCACCGCCGAGAACGGCGCAATATTCTACGAGGCAACAGCCGAGCGCCTCCGCGATATCATCGAAACCCTCCACGCCCAGCGATAACCATGGCCCGAATCGCCGGAGAGTCGCCGCGCACCGCCCGCCATGTGAGAATATCGCCCGGCACCGTTGCCGATCCTGTTGTTCTTTGCTGCGAGATTGCAGGCGGCGGCCCACCCGTTATGCTCATCCATGGTTTGGGCGACAGCATATGGGTCTGGCGGAACCTTATCCCCACCCTATCGCCCCGCTCGCGCGTACTCGCCCTTGAACTCAGGGGCCATGGCCGCTCCTCCAGTCCACACGAATCTTTTACCGCCGCCGATATGGCTAGCGATATCCACCGCCTTTCAGAGGAGCTAAGCGCCAAGCGCCCGCTCCTTATCGCGCAAGGCTTTGGCGCGCGCCTCGCCCTCCTTCTCGCAGTTGAGAAACCTGAGTTTCCATCGGCGCTGGTGCTCATCGGCGCCAATACCGGCCCACCGAACGCCGCCGCGATCAGTGCAATGAAAAACCACGTCCTGGCCGGTGAAATGTCAGCCGCCTACAAAGCAAAACGAGACATCATTCCACCCCCGCGCGGAATGAGCCCCCAAGAGCGCGCCGAGCACCACCGCCTCTTTATGAGAAACAATCCCGCAGGTTTGGCCGCAGCCCTCGCCGCTGCCGAGGAGGCCCCCAACTTGATTGAGCGCTTCGGCGATATCGAATGCCCCACCCTCGCGGTGGCAGGCGAGTTCGATGAGCCGCGCATCAAAGCCCTTGAAGGGATGGCCGCAAATATGCACAACTGCACGGCGGCCATTATCGAGGGCTCGGGCCACTACCCCCAGCTAGACTCGCCCGAGGCTTTCGAAACCGTTCTTCTTGATTTTCTGGAAAATCTCGGGCTCATCGACCCCAGACAATAGCCAATCCCCATACACGTGAAACCGCAACAAGACAGAATTGATCAGTGATATATTCAGTCCTTCAACCTAATACAGCGCTCCTGCCCTGGGAATATTTGTCTGAGACTCCCGCTGATTTCGCTAAAAATCTTGCGGACTTAGGTCTTGTTTTTATTATCTAGACTATATTGTATTAAATATATTCGTACGATATGATTTTTTTAATCTCATGTTTCTCCACATCGCTCACCCTTTAGGAGATGTTCACATGAAAATCCACATTGCAATCGCAATTTCTCTTCTCTTTGGCCTCACCACATTCTCTACACAAGTAGAGGCGCATAAATCCGACGCCACCCTCATAGCAAAAATCCGCCAGGCGACGGCCAAGTATCTGGACGTGAAAAATGCCAAGGCGGATGGCTACAGAATGGCATCCAATATGGTACCCAACATGGGCTACCATTTTAGAAACGCGAAAATCCGAGGATTCGAAGTCGACAAGCCGAATCTTCTCCTCTACATCAAGCACGATGACGGCAGCTTCCAGCTCGCGGGCGTCGAGTGGGGCTGGCCCAAGGGGAAACAGCCCAAATCGCTTCCCTTTAAAAATGCCCAGTGGCGCGACCATGGCGCCGCCTGCCACTACAAGGATGGCACCGAAACTCATAAAGCCTCGCCCAAGAGTTGCCCGAAAAAGAGCCCCAAGACTGGCGTTCAGTTCGCGGCCTGGCATCCGACACTTTCGACCGTTCACGTCTGGGCCTGGTACCCGAATCCTGCGGGAGCGTTCAAGTCTCATAACATGGCGCTGGCCCCATTCAACAAGAACTAGGTGTATAAATTTCAAGGAGAATCGCTGAATGTCTCGCCTTATTGACCTGACCGCCCCGCTGGGGCACCCGGACCTTTGCCTCGTCCCGACGTTTCCCGAGGTCGTGTTCTCTCGCTTTCATGAACACGACACCCACGGGCGGCAAAACAGCGCCGTCACCATGGCAATTCATCAGGGCACCCACCTTGATTCCCCGAATCATTTTTATGCCGACGGGGTGACGATAGACGAGATGCCGCTAGAGACTTTTTGCGGGCGCTCGGTGAAGATCGATGTGCGGGCAACCACCCAAAAAGAACAACCCATCACGAAAGCCCACATCGAGGCCTCACCCGGCTTTGATCCGGAGCGGCTAAAAGATGCCATCGGCGTTTCATGGTCGGGCTGGTCGAAAAAAGCGCTATTTACACCAGAATACTTTGGGCCCAACCCCTATCTCGACGCCGAGGCGGTGAATTTTTTATGCGACTGCGGCATCAAGGCGTTGTGCATGGACCACGCCATCGACCCCGGCATGCGCCCAAACAGCACCGTCTCGAAAGGCGACTCTCCCGGCCACCGAGCGGCCTTGGGCCGGGGCGTTCCGCTCATTGAGCACGTCATTAACCTTGAAACGTTTGATGAGACCGAATTTGAAATGTTCGCGTTTCCAATGAAGCTCTACAAAATCGAGGGCGCCCCAGCCAGGGTAGTGGCACGAGTGGGGTAGGTGAACAACTATTAAATCTTAATACTTAATTTCATCATTCAGGGGGGTTCCTTCATGCCGGTATCTAAGGTGAGCGGATTTTATTTCAATTCCAATCCGGAAGGAAAAAAACGGAGACTCGGCCAGCGGCACGCCGATCCCGCCAAGACACCCTGGACACCGATGACAAAACCCCTTTCCGAATGCAAGGTGGCGCTAATTTCAACCGCCGGTATTTACATGAAGGGGGATGAGTCGTTCGACTATGAACGCGAGCGGCGCGAGTTCATTTGGGGAGACCCCACCCACCGAGAGATTCCGCGGGAGGCGGGGCAGGATGATGTCGAATACAGCCACCTGCACATCGACACATCGTTTTTAAAAAAAGATAGAAACGTCGCCTGGCCTGTGGATATTTTCTTGGGCTACGAGCGGGAGGGGAAAATCGCTGCCCTGACTGAGACCCTCTACTCCATCATGGGCTACATCCCGAACTTTAATCCGCTGGTGAAGCAGACCGCGCCCAAGATGATAGCCAAGATGAAGGGCGAGGGTGTCGAGGCGGCGTTTTTGTTTCCCGTCTGACCACTCTGCGTGCGGTCCGGAGGACTGCTCCAGCGGGAAATAGAGAAGGCCGGAATCCCTACCGTATCCATCAGCAATATCCCTGAGACGACCGAGCGGGTCTGCGTGCCTCGGGCGGCATTTATTCAGTTTCCCTTCGGGAGACAATTAGGCGAAGTGGGGGATCGCGCGGGCCAGCGCCGTATTTGCGATGACATGTGCGATCTTCTCGAAGGGGCTACAGCGGCACCCAGCTACCGCCACCTCCCGTATGAATGGCCCGAGCCGCCCGAGAAAACAAAATGGCAACCGGACATTCCGGCTCCGATACACGGGTACCGCGAAAAAAATCCGGAAGGCGAGGCCCGCCTTTTAAAAGCCTACGGGGATGATGAGCGAATCGAATATTCTGATGGATAGGCTTTGAGTGAGTAGCGAGGAGCCTGCCCTCGGTCAAGGCATGTGGATAGGCGAATTCAGATTAAAATAAACGAAAGGGCCGGGACAATCTCCCGGCCTTTTTTATTTGGGATAAAATTCCGGCAAGGCGGCTAGCTTTTCCTATCCAACACTATCGAAACCGAGTTGATGCAGTAGCGCTGGCCGGTGGGTGGCGGGCCGTCGGGGAAGATGTGGCCGAGGTGCCCCTCGCAGGCGGCGCAGACGACCTCGACCCGGCGCATGCCGTGGGTGACGTCTTCAATCTCGGTGACGTTCTCTTTACTCACCGGCTCCCAGAAGCTGGGCCAGCCCGAGCCCGAGTCAAATTTTTTATCCGAGGTGAATAGCGGTGTCTCACAGCAGATGCAGTTGTAGGTGCCCTCGTCTTTGCAACCATCGTATTCGCCCGAAAAGGGGGGCTCGGTTGCGGCTTGGCGGGTGACGGTATACTGCTCGGGGGTTAGCTGGTCACGCCACTGGGCATCGGTCTTGGTTATTTTTGGGGCCATGGGGTTTCCCTTTTGAAGAGAAGGCGCTTTATCGATTCATTCGCCGGGTGAGTTCGCGATCAAGGGCGGAAGCGAATTTGTGGGTGTCGGTGGCTTCCATCTCGCGGGGGCCGCCCTGGACGAGCCCCCCCTGGCGCAGGTCGCTCATGAGATTGCGGGCCGAGAGGCGCTCGCCGATGTTTTCCTCATCGTAAACATGGCCCCTCGGATCGATAGCCACGCCCCCGGCGCCCACGATACGGGACGCCAGGGGGACATCGGCTGTGATGACGATATCATCGGGACCCGCTTCCTCGGCGATTCGATTGTCGGCCGCATCGAAATCATTGGGCACGACGATCATCGAGAAAAGCGGCGAGGGGGGAGCGCTCATCACCTGGTTGGCGACGAGGACGGTCTCGATTTCAAGCCGCTCGGCCGCCCGAAAGAGAATTTCTTTGACCACTTTCGGGCAGGCATCGGCGTCTATCCAGATTTTCAATTCAGGTGCGCCCTCTAAAAAATTCAAACCCGGCTTCAAATACTATTTCCAAAAAAATTATTTCCCGGCCTCGGCCGCCATTTTCTTTCTATGGGCGACGGCCTGGAGAACATCCTGCCAGACGAGACGACCAAGAGGCCCCGAGCTATAGACTGAGATGTTGACCTCGCCCTTGGGGTTGAGCAGGAAGTTCGTGGTGTGGAGATAGGTTCTTTCCCTGCGACCCTTATCGGGCGCCCAGAGCGCGCCGGTGAGCTCGGAAATTTTGGCCGGGTCGAGGCTATGGCCCACCGGGAAGTTCACTTTGCTCGCCTCGATTGATTCAAGTGCTTCATTTTCGGGGTCGGTCGAGGCTGCGATGACCTTGATGCCCTCTGCTTCTAGTTTTTCTCCCGCCCGGGAGAAGGCCGCTAGCTGCGCGAGTCAATAGGGTCACCAGTGGCTGCGGTAGAACAAGACGACTCCCCAGGAGCCGTTGAGGTCGCCTGGCAGGGAGATTTTCCCGCCGCCGACCTTGTCCATCTCGATATGGGGGAACATATCGCCCGTATCGAGGATGAGATCGTTCACCTTCGGCATGATCGATTTCTCCTAAATAATAGATATGGGGCAGAGGGTTGATTTTACAGCAGATATCTCATTATACCAACACCCAAGGCCGGGAGCGCGCGGCCCCCGGCCCGGGTGAGCGATATGCTAATGAGCGGCATGTGGCACTTACTTGCCGGCAGCCATTTTCTTCATGTACTGGACGACGGCGTGAACATCCTGCCAGACGAGGCGCCCGATGGGCCCTGAGCTGTAGACGCCCACGGCGACGGTACCGTCGGGTTTAACGAGGTAGCCCGTGCTGTGGAGAATCGAGCGCTTCTCTTCATAGAAGCACCCCGTGAGCTCCGAGATGGCTTTGTTGTCAAGACCATAGCCCATGGGAAATTCTAACCCACACTCATCGATTGTCCCTTGCGCCTGCTCCTCCGTGTCCACGGAGGCTGCAACAACCTTGATACCTTCCTCGGCGAGCTTTGAGGCCCGCGAGAAGGCAGTCAGTTGCTGCTTGCAGTAGGGTCACCAGTGTCCCCGATAGAATAAGACGACACCCCAGGAACCAGCCAAATCGCCAGGCAGCGAGATTTTACCGCCCCCAACCTGGTCAATTTCGATACTCGGAAACGGCTCTCCCGAATCGAGCATCTTGTCGGTCATGCGTGGCATTAATATGCCCTCCGAAAAAAATTAGAGTACGAGAAGCGGCCAGGACGCTCCCGGCCGCACTTCTGCCTAAATGGTTGTCAGTGGAGTCCCCCGAGCGCTTTTTATACTGATATGGTGGCCTGATTTCAATCACCCGGCCCCGCTACGGGCAGGCCCCCGCCATGTGGTTGATGTTTCAAGGGGATGCCTCCCCATCCGGGCGGTATTGACGCCGCAGTCCCGATGCCGCATCCTTGCCTTCGCTGGCATTCGAGCATGTATAACCGATATTCAGGAGATGTTAGATGGGCGAGAAAGTTCCCTGCGAGTACAGCAAAATTTTTCCCTGCGAGGACTGCAAAAAGTCCGAGAGCGGTTGCGCCAGGGAGGTGGAACTCACTGAAGATGATGCGGAGCGTTATCTGCCACGTGAGGGCCAGAATAACCTGATCATCCCGAAGGACTGCCCCTCGCCGCCGATGGCCAGTGTCATCCGCTACGGTCCCGACTATTACGTAATCAAGGCCGGGCGCGTCATCCGGAAGGGATTCGAAAGAACACTTCCGGCCTACAAGCAATAGCCACCAGCCAATCCAGCACAAAAGCTCTTTCATAAATGCTTTTGGCAACCCACCGCAAAGGTGAGTTGCGCCCTCCGATGCACCGCGCTTTTATCTTCCCCGCAGTACGCTACAATCAACACATATAGACTTACACATGCGTATCACGCCTTAGGGGAGAAAAAGATGCCGGCTCAAAAGTTCAGCTGGGATGAAATGCCCGCCGAGCAGGTCACGGACACTTTTAGCCGCAAGATGATCGTCGGCGTCAAAGAGATGCTCTGTTGGCTCGAACTCAAGCCGGGCTGCGTCGTACCCGAGCACGCCCACGAGAACGAGCAGATATCACATGTGCTCAAGGGCCACCTCCGGTTTGTCGTGGATGGTGAGACCATCGAAATCGGCCCGGGCGAGAGCCTGCTCATCCCTCCCAACGCACGACACTCTGCCGAGGTGCTGGGTGATGAGACGGTTCTTGATTATGACATCTTCAGCCCGCCCCGCGCGGATTGGCTGGACGGCACAGACGATTATCTCAAAAAATAGCGCACATAAAATCAACCGCAGATGGGAGGCGAGACCATGCGAAACTGGATACGAGCGGGAAGTCTGGGAGCAGCACTACTGCTGCTGGCGAGCCTATGGGGTTGCACCACCTCTTATGTGCAGCGCCCGGTCACCCTGCGCTACGAGGGCCCGAAGAGTGGCACCCTAATCGACCCATCCGTTCAGGCTTTCCCGAATATCATCATCGTCCCATTCGTGGACCTGAGAAGAAAGAAAAGCTCCTTTGGCACCTACCATTGGGGAGGTCTCTCGGTCGACTTCATATCAGGGCGTGAAACAGTGGCCACAGGGGTCACCCGCCTGGTGCGGGATTTTCTTCTCAAAGCAGGTATGAAACCCGTCAACGGGAAATGGAACGGCCGACTCGACTCCCTGCCCGGCATACAGGGGGAACATGCCATTTATGGCGAGATAGAGCGTCTCGATTTTTCAGGAAAGGGGCGCTTCTATGAGGCGAAAAACAAAGGTACCATCCGCCTGATTATCAAATGGGGAAATCGGAGTTCCAGGAAAATCGTGACCCGAAAGGTGGAAATCACCCCCAACACGCGGGAGATCCACCTTTTTACTTCTGACTTCAATCACGTCGAGCGAATGGAAGGGCTTATCCGAAGTTCAGTGAACAGGGCGATACGAGAGGGGCTTACCACCCTGTTCAATTCACCCACTGACCGGGGCCGGTAAGCAAAACACCGGCCCCAACAACCGCGATTACTTTCCCCCGCTCGAGCTTTTCAGGAATTTCAAAAACTCGCTATCGGCCGGGAGCATCAGTGTTGTTTTGTCTTTCAACGATGCCCGGTAGACCTCAAGGCTCTTATTGAAAGCGTAAAACTCGCTGTCCTGCCCGAATGCCTCGGCAGTGATTTCAATACTCTTTGCGTCGCCCTCACCCTTGATTTTCTGCTCTTCCTCATAGGCCCCAGCCAGAAGAATATCGCGCTCGCGATCCGTTTCAGCCCGGATCTTTTGCGCCTTCTCCCTACCTACGGAGCGGTATTGGCGGGCAATTCTATTCCGCTCGGCCTGCATGCGGCCGAAGATCGCCTTGAGGTTCTGCTCAGGTAGATCAGCGCGCTTGAGCCGGACATCCACAATATCGATACCGTACTTGACAGCTTTACGGTTGCTCTCTTTTGTAACCTGGTTCATCAGTTCGGCGCGATCGTGGGCGACGATATCCACCAGGTCCTTTCGGCCGAGTTCGAGCCGCAATTCACTGTAAATAATATCGTCGAGACGCGCCTGGGCACCCACCTCATCGCGGACCGTGCGGAGGAACTTAAGCGGATCGACAATGCGCCAGCGCGAGAAGTTATCGACCACGAGCGATTTTTTATCCTGCGTAATGATCTCGGTGGGGTTTGAGTCATATTCCAAAAGTCGCTTATCAAAGAACGTCAACTGCTCTATAAAAGGAGTACGGTAGTTCAGGCCAGCGCTCCGAATTGTGCGCACCGGCTTACCCAGCCTTGTCACAACTACCTGCTGATCTTCGCGTACAGTAAAAAACACAGTGTTTATCAAAATCACAGCCAACACGGCAACGACCAGCAGGCCGATGGTTTTCTTTGGAATGGGAGGCGCTTGTGTCATTTCTTGATCTCCTTCAACCCATCGCCTCTGAGCGAGAGAATGGGTAAAACGCCAGACCCATTTTTTCCATCCAGGATAAATTTATCCACGGTCGGCATGACATCTTTCATCATTTCAAGGTAGAGACGCTTTCGGGTAATTTCGGGCGCCTTTTTATATTCCCTCACCGTGGCAAGGAAGCGATTCGCATCGCCCCGCGCCTGGCGAATCTTCGTCTCCCGGTAGGCCTCGGCACGGCGAAGTATCTGGGCGCGCTTACCCCGCGCCTCGGGAATGATCTGATTCTGGTATCCCTGGGCCTCGTTGATCAGGCGGTTTTGGTCCTCCCGCGCGCTGGCAACATCCTTGAACGACTGAATGACCTCCTTGGGTGGAGTGACGTCCTGTAGCTGGACCGCCACCACGGTAAGCCCGCTGTCGTACTTGTTCAAAATGTTTTGAATCTCGCCCAGGGTCTGTTGCTGGATAACACCCTTTCCTGTCGTCAGCGCCTCGTCGATAGGTTTACTACCAACCACCTGACGCACAGCGGCCTCGGCTGCATGGCCGACTGTCGTCTGGGGATTACGCACATTGAACAGATATTTTGCGGCGTCTGAAATCCGGTACTGCACGATTACATCCAGATCCACCATATTTTCATCACCAGTCAGCATCCGCGATTCATTCGGCTTGTCAGAATAGCGGGCGGGTGGACCGGGATCTATCGTCCTGAACCCAAGCTCGATTCGCTTAACCTCGGTGACTTTCGGGGTATAGACCCGCTCTATCGGGAAAGGAATATGATAGTTCAGGCCGGATGAAGTCACTCGATTCATTGCGCCGTACCTGAGAACAATTCCCTGCTCGTCAGGCCCTACGGTGTAAATTCCGGATAACAGCCACAGGGCTATCGCAATCACGACAATTAGCGCACCGGGTAGTTTCATGTTCGGCATACGAAATTCGGGTAATTTGATCTGTGGCGGTCCCATTCCGCCACCTTGTTTTCTCGACTTAAATTCATCCCAATCCATCGGCATGAACAATTCTCCTAGCGGCTAATTTCAAAAGAAATATGACGAGCATAAAAATCGCCTCTTTAATACAAGACACGAACCGTAGTGTGGTTAATAGTTGAAGTCAACCTCAAGAAATCGGCTTCCAACTTAACCCTTTCATAGCTCTCAGAATAGCCCGCCGGGATGGGACACCTCCCTGGGCCCCTTTTTTCCGAACGGAAAGCGAAGCCGCTGCAACTGCGAAACGGGCAGAATCCAATATAGACGCTCCATCGGTCAGCGAGGCCGCAAATGCCCCCGAAAAAACATCGCCCGCGCCCGTGGTATCGACTACTAGAATGCCTCCTTGAGGCTTTATCCAGCCGATTCCCTCATCAGAATGGACCAATGCTCCGTTTCTCCCCGCCGTTAGTACTACTGCGCCAACTCCCATTTTCCGTATCGCTCGGCAATGGCTTAAAAAATCTGAATCACTTTGAGATTCCTTTTGTTTGGAAAGCTTGGCGGCCTCTCCCTCATTAAGAATGATGACATCAATTAGAGAAAAGAAATTTGCCGGAAATGAACGGGGCGCCGGGGCGGGGTTTAGTATGGTAATGGCGCCGCGCCGCCTAGCCGCCCGATATGCGGTGGCAACAGAGGCGATGGGTATTTCCAACTGCGCTAAAACTACTTTTCCATATTCAAGCACTCCCGCTGAAACCTGCAACCGGCGGGGAGTCAGCCGCATATTCGCCCCTGAGGATACGGCAATCTGATTCTCGCCCTTTTTGTCCACCACAATTAGCGCAGTTCCCGTAGGAGCCGGATCGATGAAAAGCCCCTTGCGCTGAATTCCCTCGGAAACAAGATGTTTTCGGTAATCCACGCCATGGCGGTCAGTCCCCGTCATCGACACAAACCGAACTTGGGCGCCAGCCTTGAGCGCGGCAAGTGCTTGGTTGGCTCCCTTTCCGCCCCAGTACTCCCGGCACTCGCCACCCAGGACCGTCTCGCCCGGCCCGGGGAGTTTATCCGTCTCAATGACGATATCGACATTGGCACTGCCGATAACCAGGACACCCGCTCCTTTTTTAGACCCAGCCACGGTAGGCTCCCAGCCTTTTCAAAAAGAACCGAAGAAAACGCTTTGCATCCACACCAAGCGCTACATCCACCCCAGGCGCGGCTTTCGAGGAGACTCCCGCCCCGGCTCGAAGATCGACTACTGTCATTCCCCTTGCTGGGCCAGTGCCGCACTCAACCGACACCGGTCGCCGAAGCGTATCGAGCAGGCCAGGCTCAATCGCCGCCGCAACGGCCAGCGGATCGTGAAGCACTACACCGTCCACACCACGCCGGATTTTCGAGAACCTGGCATAGGGGCTCACAAGTTCACGCAATGCCTTGCGGAACGGACCTCCCCCCTTTAGCGATGCAGACGGAAGAAACGCCTGCCGAGTAACATCGAGGCCGACCATGGTGATCGGCGCCCCACAGTTCATCACCACCTCGGTCGCCTCGGGATCGCAATGCACATTAAACTCCGCCGCCGCAGTGGCGTTCCCCGGCATCCGGGCTGCACCACCCATCACGACAACTCTCCCAACACCCGCTAGGGCATATCTGTCTCGTTTCAAGGCAAGAGCAAGGTTGGTCAGGGGGCCTATCGCGATGATGCGCAACGCCTTGCCATACTCTCGGGCAAGGTCGGCAATAACCTGGTCGGCACTCCGGCTGTCGTTATTGGTACCCAGGGCCGGGAGTGCCCGCTTTTGAAACAAATCGCCCAATCCATCTTTCCCGTGGATGGCATAGGAAATTGTCCTGTCGATCCGACCACGCCTGATCGGCTTGCCTGCTCCGGCATAAACAGGGGGAGCCAGACCTGGCTGCTTCAAATTCTCGTGCAGAAAAGAAACCATGCGGCGGGCATTCCTGTGTGCCATCCGGAGCGGGATATTCCCGTGGACGGTGGTGACGGCGCGGAGTTCCATCTCGGAAGATGCCATGGCCAGAGCCAGGGCAAGTGCGTCATCCACACCCGGATCGCAATCAATTATCGCCGGAAACACCTTTTCTCCTGCCACGCCATATCCCCCTCGTCCCTCAAACCCCTGCGCTCAGAACCCCAAATTCTGTGCTTTATAAAAATTAACTCGTAAAAATTAAAAATCGAAAGAAATCTTGCCCGCTTTACAGCTTTATATGAAAAAAACTTCATTTTGGAGAATCATCCGATCAAAAAAATTAGGCCCAATCATCATAAAATCAAAGATTTGTACGAAATAATACACACGTTTAATTATTTTAATTAAAATTTTTCATGTATACAATAATTTTAGGTCATTGAAAAATAATAAGTTACATTTATACAACAACCCTGGCCATTGACAACTAACAGTTTTTATTGTAGTTATACGTCTTTGTTGTCGCCTCTTTCCTGTTTCCCTTAGGAAAACACGTCAATTTTTGTAACTGCGGGTGGAAGGGAAAACCACCCAATAAACCTCGAGTGATAAACCCCATATGACTACTCAACCACGCCCCAAAGCATCGGCACGGCGAAAGCTGATCGCCGCAATAGATATTGGCGGTACTTTCACCGACATCGTGATTTACGACCTCGGTAGCGGTAAATCCTTGGTCGGGAAATATCTCACCACCTCTCACGATCCATCCATCGGAGCCCTAGCCGGGCTCAGATCGTTGCTCGATGAGTCTGGATTCCGCTTCAAGGAACTTGGCCAAGCCATACATGCCACGACACTGGCCACCAACGCCATCATCGAGCGCAAAGGCGCCACCACCGGCCTCGTAACCACCAAAGGCTTCCAGGATGTCCTCCTCATCGGCCGCGAATCGAGATACGACATTTACGATCTCGTCCCGGAGTTTCCCGAACCACTGGTTCCGGGTCCGATGCGGAGCGAGCTCACCGAGCGCATCTCGGGCACAGGAGAAGTCCTGCAGCCGCTCAGCCCCCAGGAAGTGAAAGTCACCATACAGGAACTCGTCGATAAAGGAGCAAACTCTATCGCCGTGTGCCTGCTTCACTCCTACATCAATTCCGAGCACGAGGACGCCATCGCCGAGGCCATCGTCGAATCGTTCCCGCACATCAACTTCAGCCTCTCGTCCATGGTGTGTCCCGAGATTCGCGAATACGAGAGAACGTCCACAACCGTTGTGAACGCCTATATTCAACCAATCGTTTCGAGATATCTTGAAGACCTCGAAGCGAATCTTGATGATGTACCGCTTTATATCATGCTCTCGAATGGGGGCATTGCCACCGCCGGTTCAGCCTCAAGAACACCTGTCCGGATGATCGAGTCAGGCCCGGCGGGTGGTGCACTTTCGGCCGCCTACTTCGGCGGTCAGAGTGGTTATGAAGATCTGATTGCCTTCGACATGGGCGGCACCACGGCCAAGACCTGCATCATCGAAAAATCCAAACCACATTTTACATTCAACTTCGAAATCGCCCGGGTAAAGCGGTTCAAGAAAAACAGCGGGCTTCCCATCCAGGTTCCCTGCATCGACCTGATCGAGGCCGGAGCTGGTGGCGGGAGCATCGCCTACATCGACGAGATGGGGCTCCTCAAGGTGGGGCCTGAGAGCCAGGGCGCCACACCCGGCCCGGCTTGCTACGGACTCGGCGGCGACAAGCCAACCGTCACCGATGCAGATCTTATTCTGGGCTACATCAACCCAGACTATTTCCTCGGCGGGGTAATGGATATTTTCCCCGAGGCAGCAGCCCAGGCCATCCGGAAAAACATTGCTGAGCCGCTCAAGACCCAGGAAGTTCAGGCCGCTTGGGGTATTCATGAACTCGTAAACGAGACCATGGCCGCCGCCACGCGAATCCAACTCTCCGAGCGCGGAAAAGACCCCCGCAACTTCACGCTCGTCGCGACAGGCGGCGCCGGACCCGTCCACGCATTCCATCTGGCGAGAAAAGTTGGCATCCATCGCATCATCTGCCCGCCTGCGGCTGGGCTCGCCTCAAGCCTGGGACTGCTCACCGTGCCCTTCAAGGTTGATACAGTCGATAGTTATGTCGCCTCGCTTGAGGACATCGATCTGGCAAAGCTCAACACGCTGATGGTCGAGCGGGAAAATCAGTGTCACGACATCCTCAAGGACGCTGGCGTGAAAGAGCGCGACATTAAGATTGAGCGTATGGCCGACATAAGCTTCGAGGGCCAAGGCTTCCCGATGACGGTTCCGATTCCTGCAGGACCGCTCAAGCCGAACCACTTGGAAATTATCGAAAAATCGTTCTTGGACCATTATATCGAAACACACGGTCGCGCCATCAAAGATGTTCCGCTCCGTGTATTCAACTGGCGCATCTTCGGCATCGGCCCCTCTCCTGAAGTCAATTTCAAATTCTCCAACTTCCCCACCAAGGGAAGCGGCAACCCGCTCAAAGGAACACAGCGGATTTTCCTGCCGGAGACCAAGGGATTCAGGAAGGTTAATGTTTACAACCGCTACCTTCTACGGCCAAACCAGAAGTTCAAGGGGCCGGCCCTTGTTGAGGAGCGTGAAACCACAACAGTAATCGGGTCTCGCTCGAATTTTTCGATCGATAAAAACCTGAACCTAATCATTGAGCTGTAGGAGGTAAATCCAAGATGACCCGTAAGGGTATCGACCCGATAACTCTAGAGGTTCTTTGGAGCCGGCTCATTGCCATCGCCGAAGAATCAGCCAGGGAAATTATTCGCACCGCGTTTTCCACTACTGTCCGAGAAACGCAGATGTTTGCTGTCG